>JAXJVC010000172.1:0-20689 GCA_036308745.1 Oscillospiraceae bacterium
CATCTGGACCATCTGGGATGTCGTCAACGACCCCATGATGGGCGCACTGATGGATAAGGCCTTCGCCAAAAAGCTAACAAGAACGGCAAGTTCCGTCCCTGGCTGCTGCAGGCTACTCCCCTGCTGGCTGTCACCGCCATCGCTCTGTGGACCGTGCCCACCTTCTTTGACGGCATCGCCCTGATCGTGGTTCTGTTCTCCTGCAAGATCCTGTACGAAGCCGCCTACACCATGTTCAATATCCCCATGGGCTCCCTGCTGTCCGCCATGTCCACCAACGACTCCGAGCGCGCCTCCCTGTCCTCCGCCCGCGGCGTGGGCAGCATGATCGGCAACATGATCCCCGGTCTGGCAGGCCCTGTCATCGTTGGTATGTTCGGCGACCGTGAGTCCATCGGCTACACCATCGCCGGTGTTTCCTGCGCCGTCATCGGCTTTGTTGTCTGCTTCCTGCACTACGCCTTTACCGAGGAGCGCACCTCTGTGGGCGAAGAGGTCAAGGCTGACGACATCAAGTTCTCCGATATCCTGGTGGTTATCAAGAACAACCGTCCCTTCGTGGCTCTGTGCATCCACGGTGTCTGCATCTGCCTGATGCAGTATGCCGCCCAGACCCTGGGTATGTATATGTACTCCGCCGTATACCACGACGTTACCTACCAGTCCATCAGCTCCGCCCTGTCCAGCCCCTTCATGATCGGCTCCATGATCGCCGTTCCCTTCCTGTGTAAGAAGCTGGGCCTGGAGAAGCTGATCCGCTACTCCCTGCTCATCGGCGGCGCCATCTGCGGCTGCCTGTTCGTGATGCACATGGTCATGGATGTTCCTCCCCTGCTCCACGGTATCATCCTGGGCATCGGCTCCGGTATGGCCATGGTCTCCATCCAGATGCAGTGGGGCCCGGTGGGCGAAGCCATTGATTACAACGAGTACATCACCGGCAAGCGCACCGAGGGTTCCATCTACGGCACCTTCAACCTGTCCCGCCGTATCGGCCAGACCATCGGCCAGGGCTTCGCTCTGTACGGCCTGGCATGGATCGGCTACGACGGCACCGCCGCTGTTCAGGGCGCAGGCACCATCATGGGCCTGAAGGTCCTGTGTGTTCTGGTTCCCGCCGTCTTCATCCTGGGTTCCTGAGCCGCATTCAAGTTCGTTTGGAACATCACCCCCGAGGTCCGGGCAGAAATGGCTGCCAAGAAAGCTGCACAGCAGTAATCTCATTTGACCGTTTCCGGGCGGCACGGCATCGCCGTGCCGCCCACATTATTATTCTGAAAAGGAGCGGATCCCTATGCGTACCCGTATTCTTGGAAAAATGCTGAACAGCGAGGTTCAGGATTATCTTTCCCGCAACGATATCATCATCGTTCCCGTCGGCACCACGGAAATGCACGGCGGCTTCCCTCTGGACTGCGAGACCGTGATCAGTGAAGCCTACGCCCTGAAAATGGCGGAAAGCTGTGATGGTCTGGTGCTCACCGGACTGCCCTATTTCTATGCCGGAGCCACTGCCAGCGGCCGGGGTACCGTCCAGGTGTCCGTCCGTCAGGGCATCGACTACCTGGGAGCCATCGCCCGGAGCCTGCTGCGGCTGGGCTTTAAGCGGCAGGTCTATATCTCCTTCCATGGCCCCGCTCACATGACCATCTGCCCCATGATCCGGGATTTCTACGACGAGACCGGCGTGCCGATCCTGTATATGGACTGCATGATGCAGTTCGGCAAGAACAAGGACCTGCTGAAAAACTTCATGCTGGACTTCCACGCCATCACTGTGGGCGCCTATAAGATCATGAACCGTCTGGATGACGTGCCTCTGGTCACAGGCTATGACCACAGAGATCCCCAATCCTGCGCCCCCTTCAACGATCTGTTCGCCCTGGGCTATCAGAGCGCTGCCGTGGGCTACTGCTTCGGCGAAAACGGCGACCACATGGCCACCCCCGACATTCCCGACCTGGAGACCCGGGACAAAATGGCCGCCGACGGCGAAGCCATCATCTGTGCCATGGCTCAGCGGATGGATATGCCCCATGTGGTGGAGCAGCTGCGCAAATTAGAGCAGTATGGCCTGGAAAACGAAGCAAAATACCCCTGGATGCCTTCTGCCTGGAATCGGAACCACTAACATCTTGTCATTGCGAACCAGTGCGCACACTGGTGTGGCAATCTCCGGAAACAGCGGAGATTCCCTCGCCAGCTTGAAAATCGGTTCGGAATCACAGCCTTTTTTGAGGAGAATAATATGGACTACATCATCAAAACGCCTTGCGGCGAACTGCAGGGCTGTGCCGGGCGCATCCCCGGCGTGGCTGCCTACAAGGGCATCCGCTATGCCACTGCAGGCCGCTGGGAATACCCTGTGCAGGTCACCCATTGGGAAGGCACCTATGACGCCACTCAGTACGGAAACTGCTCCTACCAGCCCCGGGCCTTTTACAATGAGGAGGATGTCCCCGAAAAGGCCTTTTACTACAACGAGTTCCGCAAGGGCGAAACTTATACCTACAGCGAGGACTGCCTGTTTCTGAACGTCTTTGCCCCCGAGACTGCCAAAGTCGGCGATAAGCTGCCCGTTCTGGTATACATCCACGGCGGTGGCTTTACCGGCGGCTGCGGTCACGAAAAGCACTTCGACTGTCCCGTGTGGTCTGCCAAGGGTGTCATTGGCGTGACCCTGAACTACCGACTTGGCCCTCTGGGTTTTGCCTGCCTGCCCGAGCTGAAGCAGGAAGCCGGATTTACCGGCAACTATGGTCTCCATGATCAGATGACCGCCATCCGCTGGGTCCGGGACAACATCGCTTCCTTTGGCGGCGACCCAGAAAACATCACCATCATGGGCCAGAGCGCCGGCGGCATGAGTGTTCAGCAGCACTGCCTGAGTCCTCTCACCGACGGTCTGTTCCACAAGGCAGTTATGTCCAGCGGCGGCGGTGTCAGCAAGCTGATGTCCGCTCCCCTCCCGGAAAAGCACTATGACTTCTGGCACGCCGTCATGGAGCGCTCCGGCTGCAAGACCCTGGCAGAGTTCCGCACCCTGCCTGCGGACCGGCTGTTCGCCACCTGGCAGACCGCCAAAAAGGAAATCAAAGGCGGCGGACAGGCGGCAGGCCCTGTGCTGGACGGCCGGTTCATTGTAGGTACCGGAACCGACCTGCTGGCTGCAGGCGCTCAGAAGCAGATCCCCTACCTCTGCGGCTCCACCAGCGAGGATGTGATGCCCCCCATCATCTACCAGATGGCAAAAGACTGGTGCGCTGCCCAGTCGAAAAACAGCTACGCCTGGTTCTTTGACCGCCGCCTTCCCGGTGACGACAACGGTGCCTGGCACTCCAGCGACCTGTGGTACTGGTTCGGCACTCTGGACAACTGCTGGCGGCCCATGACGGAAAAGGACCGTGACCTGAGCCAGCAGATGACAGACTATCTCACCAATTTCTGCAAATACGGTGATCCCAACGGTGCGGGCCTGACGGCCTGGCTGCCCATGTCCAGGAATCAGCGTAAGGTCCTGCGGCTGGGCGAGGATGCCACCCACATGGGCAAAGCCAGCATGGCAAAGCTCATCCACACCCTGTTTACCAACAAGGCCGTGGGCGAATAACGCAGTACATCCCCCGGTATATCACCCGGGGGATGTTTTTTTGTGTATGGATCTTCCCGTCTGCGGAAAGCTAACGCGGAGGTGATAGTATGGCGAAAAAGGGCATGGCCCGTCCAGACTGGACGAAGCTTCATCCGAAAAACGAGCAGTCTCCCGTCCCCCAGATCCAGGGCAAGGCCAGAAGCGGAAAGAAAAAGGCAAATCCCATCATTGCGGAGACCTCCGGCGCGGAGCTGAAGGTCTGGCATGAAAAGCCTATCTCCGATGCCCACGGCATCATCGACAACGATTTGGCCCGGGACAATCTGGAAAATGACATTCCCTTCGCAGACCTGCAGGATCTGTGACGTCAAAACGCCCTGAAATCCTTCGATTTCAGGGCGTTAGCTATTAAGACAGCACCAGCTTGTCGTCCACTTCGTCAGAACCGGAAGCCTGGCTGAACAGGTTCAGCAGCTGCTCCACAGTCAGGTTCTTCTTCTCCTCGCCAGATACGTCAACCACGATGTGACCATTATACATCATAATGAGCCGGTTGCCGTAGGCGATGGCATCGCGCATGTTGTGGGTGATCATCATGGTGGTGAGCTGGTTGCGCTCCACGATCTTCTGGGTGGCTTCCAGCACCTTGGCTGCGGTCTTGGGGTCAAGAGCGGCAGTATGCTCGTCCAGAAGCAGTAGCTTGGGCTGCTGGAGGGTCGCCATCAGCAATGTCAGAGCCTGGCGCTGGCCGCCGGAGAGGAGGCCTACCTTGGAGGTCATCCGGTCCTCCAGGCCCAGATCCAGGATCTTCAGCTGCTCAATGTAGGCTTCCCGCTCGGCCTTGGTGATGCCGGGCCGGAGGGTGCGGGGCTTGCCCCGGCGGGCTGCCAGGGCCAGATTTTCTTCGATCTGCATGGTGGCAGCGGTACCCATCATGGGGTCCTGGAACACACGGCCAATGTACTTGGCCCGCTTGTATTCCGGCAGCTCCGTTACGTTCACGCCGCCAATGGTGATGGTGCCGGAATCTACGCCCCAGACACCTGCCACGGCGTTCAGCATGGTGGATTTACCGGCACCGTTGCCGCCGATGACGGTAACAAACTCGCCTTCCTTCAGGTGCAGGTTCAGGCCGTTCAGGGCCACCTTTTCATTGACGGTGCCTGCGTTAAAGGTCTTTTTTACATTTTCGATCTTCAGCATGGCTTAGCCCTCCTTATTGGCGGTTCTTCCGGCGGCGAATTTGGTCTTCCACTTCTGGGCGTACTGCTGGTTCCAGTAAGGCACTGCCAGGAATACGGCCACGATCAGAGCAGAGATCATCTTCAGGTAGTTGGAGTCGATCTTCAGCAGGCTGATAACGGCCTGGATCACGATGTAGTAAATGATAGCGCCCAGGCTGACGGACAGCAGCTTCAGGGCAAAGTTGCGGAACAGCTTGCCGAAGGCAACCTCACCGATGATGATGGCAGCCAGGCCGATGACGATGGCGCCGCGGCCCATGTTGATCTCGGCATAGGACTGGAACTGGCACAGCAGGGCACCGGAGAGGGCCACCATGCCGTTGGACAGTGCCAGGCCAAGCACCTTGTTCACATTGGTATTGATACCCTGAGCCCGGGCCATGTTCTCATTGGCGCCGGTGGCACGGATGGACGCGCCCCGCTCTGTACCGAAGAACCAGTACAGCACAGCGATAACACCCAGGGTGAACAGACCCACCACCACGATAGGATGCTCGTAGAAAGGACGCTTGCCCTTTGTGACCTCCTGCAAATAGCGCAGGGACACCAGCAGATCATAGTTATTGACGTTCAGGGCGGTATTTGCCTTCATACCCATGATGGCAAGGTTCACAGACCAAAGACCCAGCTGGGTCAGAATACCCGCCAGGATGGCAGGAATGCCACATTTGGTATGGAAGAAGCCGGTGACCAGGCCGGTGAGCATACCAGCCAGGAAGGCGCCCAGCATGGCGACCCAAACGTTGCAGCCGTTCACCATCAGCATAACGCAGACAACGCCGCCGGTGCAGAAGGAGCCATCCACCGTCAGGTCAGACAGATTCAGGATCCGGTAGGTGATGTACAGGCCGATGGCCATGATGCCCCAGATCAGGCCCTGGGAAATGGCACCGGGAAGCGCATTGATAAAGCTTGACATAGGAAGTTCTCCTCCGATTCTCTCTTTGCGACCGGGGCAGTTCATACCTCCCCGCCGCAGGTGGGATAATAGCAAGATAGGGGGGTGCCGCTTTTCGGAGCAGCACCCCCTTTATTGTGGGGAATCAGCCGATGGCAACGTAGCCCTCGGGAGCAGTCAGGCCCAGTTCCTCGCAGATTTCTGCGTTGTACTTGGGAGTGACAGCTGCGGCATAGCCGACAGGCATGGTGGAAACGTCTGCCTCGCCGGTCAGAATCTTGGCAGCCATTTCGCCGGTGGCGTAGCCCAGGTCATAGTAGCTGATGGACAGGGTGGCGACACCACAGCCAGCGCAGATGCCCTCTTCGCCGGCGATGACGGGAACGCCCTCGGGACGGCAGATAGCATCGATGATATCGGTGCCGGAAGCAACCGCATTGTCAGTGGGAACGTAGATCACGTCAGAGAATGCGCAGGCAGCCTGGGTCATGGCGGGCATATCGTTGGAATCCACGAATGCGAACAGCTCGCAGGTGTAGCCCTTCTCCTCCAGCAGTGCCTTGACGGTATCCACCTGGTACTTGGAGTTGGCCTCGCCGGAGCAGTACAGCAGACCAACATTCTTTGCGTCGGGGAACCAGGTCTGCAGCATATCGGCCTGCTCGGTCAGGGGAGCCAGGTCGGAGGTGCCGGAGACGTTGCCGCCCACGGTACCGGAGAAGTTCTCAATGCCCATGGCAACACCGTACTCGGTAACGGAGGTACCCAGGATGGGGATTTCTGCGGTGGCAGCAGAGGCAGCCTGCAGGGCGGGGGTGGCGTTAGCCATGATCAGGTCCACCTCGGAAGCAACGAAACCGTTGACGATGGTGGCGCAGGTGTTGGAATCGCCGGCAGCATTCTGCAGGTCGAACTCCACAGCGCCCTCGCCCAGAATCTCCACCAGAGCGTCCTGGAAGCCCCGGGTAGCGGCATCCAGCGCGTCATGGGTGACCAGCTGGCAGATGCCAACCTTGTAAACCTTCTCGGCAGCCGCATCATTGGCATCGCCGGATGCGCAGGCGGTCATGGACAGCAGCATCATTACGGCAAGGATGACAGCAAGGATCTTCTTCATAATCTTTTCTCTCCTTCGTTTTTACCACAAAAACGTTTGTGCGTCCTTTGCGGAATTTGATTGTCCTACTATACCATTACAGGGTCGGAAATGTCAACCGGAAAATGAAAGTTTATGCAAAAGATGCAAAGGAAAAGGAACCCTTGCGGGTTCCTTTGTGTATGATTTCATTGGGTCAGTTTCCGACAGGCCGCGGCCAGTTCCCGCAGGGTGCTGCAGGGTACCATAGGACAGACAGCAGCCATGGTTTGGACGCTGCGCAGGTACTGCCATTTGTTTTCCGGGATGGGATTCAGCCACAAAATCCGGCCCGAAAGGCGTTTGGCTTCCTGCAGCGCCGCCACTGCCCGGGGCTGGTCGATGGTCTTGGTATCCGACAGGATCAGCAGCGTTGTAGACGCTCCCAGCACCGCCGGACGGCGGCTGCAAAGATGCTCCAGGGCCGTGCCCAGGTCCGTTCCCCGGCCGTAGATGCCGGAATCCTTCACATAGCTGCGAAACAGGTCCATGTTCTGCAGCTTAAACGGGTCCGCCTCCACCAATCTTTCCGAGAACAGAAAGACCCGGGAGTTGTCCGACACCTGGTTCAGGCTCTGAATAAACCGCAGGGCAAATTCCGAAAATTGGACCATGGAGCCGGACACATCGCACAGCAGCACAAGATGCCGCCGTCTGGAACGTTTTTTCCGGTAACGCAGCCGGACGAAGCTTCCGCCGGTCTCCAGGCCCTTGCGGATGGTCCTGCGAAAGTCCAGAACGCCGCTGTGTCCCTTACTTTTCCGCTTGGCGGACAGCTCACCGTTGATCTGCCGGGCGATGGACTGGATGATATCGATGGCCTTGGGGATCTCCGTATCCTTGAACTCCGAAATATCCCGGTACATCAGTCCCAGTTCCGGGTCCAGTTCCTCGCTGCCCACTCCGGCATTCTCCATCAGCATCTGCTGCTCCAGGATTGCCCGGGTAAAAACGGAGTGAATGAAGTCACCGTAAAGCTTGGGGTTCCGCTCGGCGGTGCCCCGGTACTTATCCATGAAATTCCGCAGCCGCTGCCGGGCATCCTCCGGCATGGCAGCGTAGGTCTCCCGCTGCTCCGGGGACAGGTCCATAGGCTGTCCGTTCAGCTGCAGTTCCTCCTCCGCCTCCCGGCGATGCTGCTCCAGCTCTCGTTCCCGCTCCATCTGCTCCTGGGCCTGCTTTCGCATTTTCTCCTCGGAGATAAAAAAGCCGTCGAAGACCCGGTCAAAGGTGGCTTGCTCCTCCCGGGACTTGGCAAACACCGTCCGCAGGGCAGTCTTGACCTGTCCCCGGTCAGTAAGGCCCAGGGTGATGAGCAATTGGGCCGCGTCCGTCGTTTCCTTGGGGCTGACGCTGAGACCCTCCAGCCGCAGCATCCGGGAAAAGGCAGAGAGCTTTTCCAGGTAGACTCCCGGCTCAGCCATGGTGGTGTCCCCCGCAGCCGCAGTGGCAGTGGTGGGGTTCTTCCTCCCCATCCAGGTCCATGGCGTTGAAGTCCTCGTTATTCTTCAGAACAAAGCCCGCTGTCTGCCGCAGAGCGTCCGGGGTCAGCTCCCGGATGCCCAGAGCATCCAGGGCCGCGGCCCAGTCCAGCGTCTCTGCAATGGAAGGCTTTTTCAGGATAGCCTCATTGCTGCGCAGCTTCTGCACCGCCAGCGCCACCTGGGCGCAGAGCCGGTCATCCACATGGGGGAGCTTGGCCCGGAGAATGGCCAGTTCCTTCTCCATGTCGGGATATTCTATATAAAGGTAGGCGCAGCGCCGCCGCAGGGCTTCGCTGAGGGGCCGTGCCCGGTTGGAGGTCAGCACCACAAAGGGGATGGTTTTGGCCCGGATGGTGCCCACCTCGGGGATGGTGACCTGCATTTCCGACAGCAGTTCCAGCAGGAAGGCTTCAAATTCCTCATCGGCCTTGTCGATCTCGTCGATGAGCAGCACCACTTCCCTTTCGGAACGGATGGACTTCAGCAGGGGCCGCTCCAGCAGATACTCGTCGCTGAACAGGGACTTTGTCAGGGCATCCCTGTCCTGGCTGTTCATGTTCACCTGGATGGACAGAAGCTGCTTCTGGTAGTTCCACTCGTACAGGGCCTTGCTTTCGTCCAGACCTTCATAGCACTGCAGCCGCACCAGGTCCCGGTCCAGGCAGGACGCCATGACTTTAGCGATTTCCGTCTTGCCGACGCCCGCTGCGCCCTCGATCAGCAGGGGACGGCCCAATTGCAGGGCCACATACAGCACCGTTGCCAGGGTCTCGTCATAAATATAGTGGGCTTCATCCATTTTGCGTTTCAGTTCTTCGTATTGCATTTGTTCGCCCTCCTTTTCTATATTGTATTATATCACAAACCTACGCCGCAGGAAAGTAACAAAGTCACAAAAGCGCAGAAAAGCCAAGCTGCAGCATACAGCTTGGCTTTCGGGTGATATTGTTCATGGGAGTGCAGCAATCATTTCAATAAAAGATTCATCAAAAACGCCATTACTGTGCAAACAGCAGCGGCGATCAAAGCGATACCCAGCGCTATCAGGATCTTCTGGTAGGGGCGCTTGCCGATCTCCCGCTGTTTCTGGATCTCGTCCAGCCGCTTGCCTTCGTAAAACGCCATGATCTCCTTGTAGGTCTGAACATCGTTGTCCTTTTTGATCTTTTCGATCTTAAGAGCAACATACATGGTGATCCCGAGCAGAATCCCCCAGGGGATAAATCCCCACAAATCGAGCCATTCAACCAGGGGAATTGCGGATACTGCAGTGACAATCAGCAGTATGGCATAAATCGCCGAGTAGCGGTTCAGTTTTGCGATCTCTTCCTGTTTGATAACTTCCTTCATAACATCAATATCTCCTTTGATCAGTTTATCAAGAGAGATTTGAAAGACTTCGCTCAGCAGTACCAAACTGTTCACATCGGGATAGCTCTTGTCGTTTTCCCAGTTGGAAACCGTTTGTCTTGAAACATACACACGGTCTGCCAGTTCCTCCTGGGTCATTTGTGCTTCCTGACGATGGATTTTAATTTGCTTTCCGAGTTCCATCTCGTCACCTCCTTGCCCGCTTATCCTAATCCAAAAGCGGGATTTTCGCTATCAAAGGCCATTGACATTGGGTATTTTCCCGGTGTCAAAGGTATTTTACATGGGGGTTTTACCGGGATTTTCCTGCAAAACAGGCACAACGGCGCAAACCGCTGTGCCTGCAATGCTTACTTTTTCAGATACCAGCCTGCGTTGTTGGGGGGCTCGGGATAGCGGAAGGCTTCTCCGATCTCCGTGTACCAGGGCAGAGGCTTGTCCTCCTCGTCGTACCGCCAGCCCTGACCATAGGGCTGACCATCCTTGTAGGTGATCCAGCAGTCGGGCTGCAGCTCGGCGAACCGCTCCCGTTCCTCGTCCTCCACCTTGGCCTTGTCCAGGCACAGGTGGGTCAGTTCCAGCTTGTCCAGGGGAGACAGGTCTGTGACCTGGGTGAAGCCGATATTCAGCATCTTCAGGCTCTCACAGGCTGCCAGAGGGGAGATATCCTCAATATAATGGCAGAAGGCGATCTCCAGGACCCGGAGCTTCTTGCAGTTCTCAAAGGGGGTCAGATCCTTGATGGGTGCGCCGGACACGATGATGACCTCCAGATTGGGCATACCGGCAACAAAATCAACGGCGTCCAGGAATTCATTGTGGCCGATGTCCATGTACATGACATCCTCGCAGTAAACAAGGTCGTGGCTGTTGTCGTCGGTCAGGTCGTACGTGGTGCGGATGACCTGGGAATCGGTGAGGGCGCTGCCGCCGCCGAAGTGGACACGCCAAACCACCTTGGTCTTGTCCCGGTAGTCATCCCGGAGCTGAGCCATGGCTTCGTCAGAGATCTGGCAGTATTCCACCACCAGCTTGCTGCAATTGTTCATAATATCCAGCATCTGGCGAATCTGCTCCACACCGGCATCGCCGATCCTCTTGTTGCGGATATGGAGGGATTCATCGGAAGTGGACAGCTTGTAGCCGTAGAAATCGAAGGAATAGTTAAACTTGACCTCAGGAGCGGCATCCTTCAGAGCCTTCACATCTGCCAGGGCAAGCTGGCTTGCGCCGTTGGTATCCATCAGCTCCACGCTGGCAAGGTTCTTCAGCATAGCAAACTTCTCGGCGACCTCCGCCACGTTCTCAGAGGTCATAAAGGACAGGTCCATCTCCGTGGTCTGGGAAGCATACTCCACCCCCAGGATCTCCACGGTGTAGTCCACCGCGATTTCAGGATAGGCTTCCGCCAACGCAGCCAGGGCTTCGGTATCCAGATCGGTCTTGGGGAACAGAATGGACTGGACTCCGGGCAGGTACTGCAGATTTTCCGTCAGCACATCGTAGTCATAGTCCCCCTGGTTCAGGGTCAGCTCTGCCGCATCCGGCTGGGCCTTCACGCCCCCCAGATCCACCTGGTAGGAAACCTTCAGGTCAGGCCGTTGGGCCTCCAGGGACTGAAGCACGGCATAGTCGGCACATCCCAGGGCATCCACGGTTTCCAGCTTGGTAAAATAGGGCAGCATGGCAATATCCGCTTCCGTCAGGGTGGTGACGGTCAGCACTTTGCTGTCGCTTACCTGCTTGCCGCCCTGGAAGGGAACGTCCCACAGGATGTCACAATTGGGAAGCTGGCTGTGGACGCTGGCATAATGCTCCGCAGAGATATCCTGTCCCCGCAGGTCCAGGCTTTCAGCCTTTTTTTCGTAAACCGCGTCCTCCACAAAAATATGGGTCTCCCGGTACCACCAGAAGCCGCCGGCAATACCTGCCGCCGCCAGCAGGAGAACCAGGATGATGATGAGAACTTTTTTCATTCTTGCTTTTCCTCCTGTCAGGAAACATAAAATCATTCACTAAAAATCATACCATATCTCTGGGAGAAAAGCAACAAAAACCGGATATCTTAAGATTTTCTGTTCGCTGCGGTCCGAAGCCTGTAGCATACTGTTCTATGATTCTGGAAAGAGAGGAAATCGCATACAAAACACCCCCCAAAGCCTTGGCTTCGGGGGGGACGATTTTCAGGTAAGGGAAAGCTTGTTCAGATGGTGGATGACCACCTTCATCTGAGGAGAGAGCCACTTTTCCCGGCGGTAGAGGAGCTGCTTCCACACCACCACCCGGATATCCGGCACATCCAACCGCACCAGTCTTCCGGCCCGGACTCCCTCCTCCGTCACATAGTCCGGCAGGAAGGAAATACCCATATCCTGCTCCACCAGCCGGCTCAGCAAATCCGCCCGGCCCGTTTCCAGCACCGGATACACCTCCAGCGCTTTGGCGGCAAGCTGCTCCTCCATCAGCCGCCGGTAGCTCATGCCCTTTTCCGTCAGCAGGAAGGGCTGATCCAGAAGCCGCTCCACAGGGAGGTTCGCTTCCTTTCCCAAGGGGTTTTGGACCGACGCTACAAAATGCGCGCCCACCCGCTCCTCACTGGCGATGATGTACGCCGTATCCTGCACATGAGAGTCCATGGTGCATACCATATCCACTTCATTGTGGTCCAGCATTCGGAACAGCTCACTGGTACCAGCATCGAGAATCTGCACAGAGATCCCGGGATATTCCGCCCGGAATTGCGCAAATCCATTGGCTACAAGGGGTGAACACAAGGAATCCGCCATGCCGATGCGGACGATGCCGCTGATCTGCCGCTCTTGCCTTGCTCCCAGGGACATTTCCTGGGTCAGATTGCAGATCCGCTGGGCATACTGCAATGCCTCCCGCCCCGCATCCGTCAGGCTGACGGTATGCCCAATCCGGTCAAACAGCGGCACCCCCAGTTCCTGCTCCAGCTGCCGGATCTGAAAGGAAATGGTAGGTTGGGAGTAGCCCAGCCGCTCTCCCGCCCGGGTAAAACTTTTCAGGTCTGCCACTTCCAGGAAGATCTGCAATCCGCGAATATCCATCGTTCTCCCTCTTTCGATTTAATTTCATGATCGTAATAATAAAATCCATCTATTAGACAAATGCTTATCCTTATTATATACTGTAGAAGAATTTCGTCAAGAGGTAGAAAATATGGAACAAATCATCAATATCGTATCCGTCATTTATAATTTTCTGTGGGGTGACCTGTTTTACATCCCCCTGCCCGGCGGCGGCAGCATCGGCATTTCCCTGCTGGTGCTGATTCTGATCCCCGCCGGCATCTTCTTCACCATCCGCACCAAGTTCCTTCCCATCCGGCTGTTCCCGGAAATGCTGCGCATCTCTGTACAGAAGCAGAAAGGGGACCGGAAAGGAGCGCTCTCCGGTATGCAGGCCCTGATCGTGTCTACAGCCACCCGGGTGGGCATGGGCAACATGGTGGGTGTTGTAGCTGCCATTTCCGCCGGCGGTGCCGGCGCCGTGTTCTGGATGTGGGTCACCGCCCTCATCGGCTGCTCCACCGCCTTTGTGGAAGCCACCCTGGCCCAGATCCACAATGAGCGCGACCCCCTCTACGGCGGCTACCGGGGCGGCCCTGCTTACTACATTCACCGTTTCTTCGCCAAGAGCCGGGTTGCCAACCGCTACAGCCTCATTGCTGTGCTGTTCGCCCTGTCCGGCCTGCTGTGCTGGTGCGGTGTCAGCCAGGTCATCAGCAACTCCGTCTCCTCCGCTTTCTACAACGCCTTCCAGATCCCGCCCATCGTGTCCACGGTGATTCTGGTGGTTCTGGCAGCCATCGTGGTCCTGCGCAAGCACACCACCGTTAAGGTTCTGGACATTATGGTTCCTGTTATGGCAGCGTTCTATTTTATCATCGCCATCTACGTCACCGTGAAGAACGCAGCCCTGCTGCCCGATGTGTTCCGCCGCATTTTTGAGGAAGCCTTCGGCCTTCGCCAGATGGTGGCAGGCGGCTTCGGTGCCGCGCTGATGAACGGCGTCAAGCGAGGCCTGTTCTCCAACGAAGCCGGTTCCGGCTCCGCTCCCTGCGCCGCCGCTGCTGCGGATGTAAGCCATCCTGCCAAGGCCGGCCTGTTCCAGGCCTTCGGTGTGTTCATCGACACCATCGTGATCTGCTCCTGCACCGCTTTTATCATCCTGCTTGCCCCGGAAGATGGCCTGGCCGGCCTGGAGGGCATGGAACTGCTGCAGACAGCCATGCGCCACCATTTCGGTGAGATCGGCGTTATTTTCACCGCCATCACCCTGTGGCTGTTCAGCTTCTCAACCTTTGTGGGCATCCTATACTACGCCCGGGGCAACGTGGCATACCTGTTCGGCGACAAGTGGATGCCCCAGACTCTCTACAAGCTGCTGGCCCTGGTGATGCTGTTCATCGGCGGTCTGGCAACCTACACCTTCGTGTGGGAGCTGGGCGACATCGGCATCGGTCTGATGACCATCTTCAACATGATCGTCCTGATCCCCATGTCCGGTAAGGCCATCCGTTCCCTGAAGGAATACACCTCCCTGCCCAAAGCAGAGCGCTGATAATGTAATTTGCCGCAGGCCAATTGGCCTGCGGCAGTTTTTATGCTCTATTCATTATCCTTCCACATAGACCATGCCGCAGGCGTTGGGACCCACATGGCTGCCAATGGCTGCGCCCACGTTGATGATACAGCTGTCGGGAATGTCATAGCCCATGGCCCGGAATTTTTCCGCCAGAAGTTCGCCGTTGGACCGGTCGGCGGTATACATGACATACAGAGGATGCTCGCCGCTGGGTTTCTGGGTCTCCAGGCGCTTGCACAGGAACTCCATGCCCTTGCGCATACCCATGGCTTTGGCAGGAACCTCCACCTTTCCCTCCTCGGATACCCGGATGATGGGCTTTACCTGAGCCAGGGTGCCCAGCTTGTAAACAGTCTGACTGATCCGACCACCCCGGTACAGATACTCCAGGGTGTCCATGCAGGCATACAGCACGATCTTATCCCGGATGGACTCCACACCGGCAACGATCTCCCGGGCAGACTTACCCTCGTCCCGAAGGCGCGCCGCATATTCCACCAGCATCCGCTGGCCGCCGGTGGCGTTCTTGCCGTCCAGCACATAGCAGTCTTCGCACTCCGCCATTTCCCGGGTAGCCATAGCCGTCTGCCAGGTACCGCTGAGGGCAGAGGAAAGGGTGATGTAGATTGCCTCATCACCTGCCTGTTTGGTCTCCTCAAACAGATCCAGCAGGGTCTGGGGAGATGCCTGGGCAGTTTTGGGGTATTCCCCGGTGGTTGCCAGCAGCTCATAGAACTTATCCTTGCTGAGGTTTACATTCTCCTGATACTCGGTATCCCCGAAAAACACCGTCAGGGGAATGCAGGAAATATTCAATTTCTCCAGCTCAAAGGGTTCAAAATCCGCCGCAGAATCGGTGATAATTCTAACCATTACTGACCTCCGTTCTCCGTACAGGCCCGGATTTTATCTTCGATACGGCTTCGCACCAGGGAAGCCAGCTCCGCTGCCTTCAGGCTTGCGTATTCTTCATAGAAAATAGGCTCCAGATAGTGGATCTGGACAGCGACGGGCTTGCTGCCCTTTTGATCCAGCACCTTGAAATTATCCACCAGGGCGATGGGCACGATGGGACACTTGCTCTTGGTGGCGCACCGGAAGCTGCCGCCGTGGAATTCCAGCATTTCATTGCCCTTGCGACTTCGGGTACCCTCGGGGAAAATCAGATAATTTCTCCCCTTCTTCACTTCCTCGGTAACATTCTGGATCACCGTCAGGGACTGGCGCACATCCTCCCGGTCCATGGCAAAGGACTTGGTACATACCGCGATCTGATGCAGGAAGGGGATATTGTACAACTCTTTTTTCAGCACCGCGCCGATGGGGTTGTCACAGGTAGCCGCGATGGCCAGCACGTCGAACATTCCCTGATGGTTGGAATAGAGCATAAAGCCGTTCTCCTTGGGGATGTTCTCCAGGCCGGTGATCTGCAGATCCACATTGCCGCCCTTGACCGCCAGCTGCAGAATGTACTGGATATGGCGGTATTTTTCTTCCTCGGAGTATTTATCGGTATTCTTTGCATAATGGCAGAGCTTGAACCAGGCACCCGGCACACGCCAGATGTTTTTCAGTACCATTGTCACAATTCGATTCATTGGAAAGAATTCCTTTCATTTAGGCATAACATTGTAAGATATTATACCACGGTGCCGCTGTGTTTTCAACAGAAACGTAAAAAAGCCCGGACTGAGCGGGAAACTCCCCCAGTCCGGTGCTGTTCATTTCATAAATTGCCGGCACAGACGCTCCGAAACCGGCATAAAGATCTGGGCCGCAGGCCCCACCAGACAGGCGCAGACGATGGTCCCCAGCCCCAGGGTGCCTCCCAGCAGGAAGCCCACGGCTGCGAAGCATACATCCACAAAGATCCGCACCAGACCAAATTTTCTTTTTGTCTTGTCGCTGATAACCACAGCTACCAGGTCATTAGGGCCGGTGCCTGCCTGGGATTTAATGACGATGGTCATGCCGAAGGCCAGAATCACGCAGCCCAGTACCAGGGCAGCCAGACGCAGCCACAGGGCGCTGCCGCTATGGATCACCCCACCCAGCAGAAGGGTAAATCCGTCGATGATCGGCCCGCCCAGGATCATGCACAGCAGGGTGCCGATCTGGATATAGCCACGGTCTACCACCAGCAGCGCCAGGATGATCAGAAAGGATACCCCCACATGGACATAGCCATGGGTCATAAACCCCGGCCATGGGAAGAACCGGTACAGGCCCTGGATCAGCACATTGAAGGGATCCGATCCCATATCCGCCTGCAAAAACAGGGTCACACCCAAGTGGGCGATGGTGAGACCCAGAAGAAGCAGCACCACCCGGATAATCCACTGGCGCACAGATGCTTTTGTCATTCTCCATCCTCCTGTTCCGCTTCCCGGGAAGCTTTGGTGCTTGCCCGCCAGGTATACAGAGCATAGCCAATGACCCCCAAGCCAGCCAGGCCCATAAGTCCCGCCAGGATCACTGTAGTGGTCATTGGCATGGAAGACACGCCGCTGAGGGTATCCCGAACCATCTGATAGGCCAAATAGATCAGATACCCACCAATCACCCCCAGCAGGGTGGCATGGGTGGAATTGCCCCGGGGAAGGGGCTGGTTGAGCAGTTCTTTCAGATTTGCCATAGTCACACACCTTGAATAGAAAGGGGCTTCCGCAAGGCGGGAGCCCCTTTACGATATGGATTGAATTACTTGGAGTCGTTGCGCTTGGAGATAACGTCGAAGATAACAGCAGCCAGCAGGACCAGGCCCTTGACCACCTTCTGGTAGTTCTGATCGATACCCATAACGCTCATGCCCAGGTTGATAACGCCCATCAGGACCGCACCGATGATAACGCCGGGAACGGTACCCACGCCGCCGTAAGCGGATGCGCCGCCGATGAAGCAGGAGGAGATGGCGTCCATCTCGTAACTGTCACCGTAGGTGGGCTGAGCAGAGGCCATACGGGCGATGGTCATGATACCAGCCAGAGCAGCAAGGAAGCCCATGTTGGTATAGGCGAAGAAATAGACCTTTCTGGTGTCAATACCGGACAGCTTGGTGGCCTTCTCGTTGCCGCCCACAGCGTACAGGTAACGGCCCATGGTGGTCTTGGAGGCGACATAGCCATAGACGGCGACCACCAGCACGACCCAGATCAGCGCAGAGGGGATGCCCTTGTACTGTGCCAGCTTCAGGGAAACGTACATGACCACAGCCACGATAACGGCGCTGCGAACACCAACCGTCACCATGGAATCTGCGGCGTAGCCCTTCTTGACGCGGATGCTCCGGTTACGGAAGGTCAGGAACAGATAGGCTGCACAGCCCAGGATACCCACCACCAGGCACAGCAGGTTCAGGCCATTGCCGCCCAGCAGGTCGGGAACATAGCAGGTCGCGCCGCCGCCGAAGATGTCCTTAAATGCCTGGACATTCACGGTCTGGGTACGGCCATTCAGGATGACGTTGGACAGGCCGCGGAAGATCAGCTGACCAGCCAGGGTGGTAATGAAGGGAGGAACCTTCAGATAGGCAATACAGAATGCCTGGATGCCGCCGATGACCAGACCAATGGCCAGCATAATGACCACAGCCAGCCACATATTCATGCCGCTTGCCATCAGCAGAGCGCCCACAGCACCGGTGAAGCAGACCACGGAGCCAACGGACAGGTCGATGTTACCGCCCGTCAGGATACACAGCAGCATACCGGTTGCCAGGATAAACACGTAAGCATTCTGGGCGATCAGGTTGGTGATATTCTGAGGCAGGAGGATCTTACCGCCCGTCTGCCAAGTGAAGAACAGGACCATCAGCACCAGGATGATAATCATGGTGTTTTTCTGGAGCCAGTTCATAACCTTTGTCTTTGTCATGATTGAAGCTCTCCTTATTCTAGTTTACGGTGGATTTCAGGATGCAGCCCATGATGCTCTCCTGGGAGGCATCCGCCTGCTGGAATTCACCCACGATCCGGCCCTCGTTCATCACGTAGATCCGGTCACTCATGCCCAGAACCTCGGGCAGTTCGGACGAAATCATGATCACCGACTTGCCCTGAGCAACCAGGTCATTGATGATGCAGTAGATCTCGTATTTCGCACCGACGTCGATACCACGGGTAGGCTCGTCCAGGATCAGGATGTCGGGATCGGTAAACATCCACTTTGCCAGCAGCACCTTCTGCTGGTTACCGCCGGAGAGATTGCCCACGTTCTGCTCGATACCGGTACATTTGGTATGCAGTTTCTCACGGTATTCATCGGACACGGCATATTCCTTGTCGTGATCGATGACACCCCGGACGCACAGGGCATCCAGGTTTGCCAGAGTGGTGTTGACCCGGATGGGGTTGCTGAGGATCAGGCCGTTACCCTTCCGGTCCTCGGTAACATAGGCCAAACCATGCTTGATGGCATCCCGTTCGTTTTTTAGGGTTACTTCCTTGCCGTTCAGCTTCAGGGTACCGGTGATGGAGGAGCCATAGCTGCGGCCGAAGAGGCTCATGGCCAATTCGGTACGTCCTGCGCCCATCAGGCCGGAAATGCCCACCACTTCGCCCTTACGGACATAAATGCTGGCATTTTCCACCACTTTCTTATCGTGGTAGATGGGATGATGCACGTTCCAATCCTTGACCTCCATGGACACCTCGCCCAGTTCCACACCGGGGCGTTTGGGGAAGCGGTCCTCGATCTCACGACCGACCATGCCCCGAATGATCCGGTCTTCATCAATGTCGTGACCGGCGTTGTCGATGGTCTCAATAGTAGCACCGTCACGGATGACAGTGATCTCGTCGGCAACGTAGGAGACCTCGTTGAGCTTGTGGGAAATGATGATACAGGTCATGCCCTCTTTCTTGAACTGCAGCAGCAGATCCAGAAGGGCCTTGGAGTCGGTTTCATTCAGAGAAGATGTAGGCTCGTCCAGGATCAGCAGGCGGGCATTCTTAGCCAGCGCCTTTGCGATCTCGACCATCTGCTGCTTGCCCACACCGATGTCCTTGATCAGGGTTCGGGAGGATTCAGACAGACCCACGATCCTCAAATATTTATCGGCCTCGGCGTAAGTCGTATCCCAGTCGATGGCAAAGGCTTTGCCCCGCTCATTGCCCAGGAACATATTTTCGCCAATGGTCATATATGGGACCAGCGCCAGCTCCTGATGGATGATGACGATGCCCTTAGCTTCGCTGTCATTGATTTTGGAGAATTGACATACTTCTCCTTCGTATACGATATCGCCCGTATAAGAGCCATAGGGGTAAATGCCGCTGAGGACATTCATAAGGGTGGATTTGCCTGCGCCGTTTTCGCCGACCAGAGCATGGATCGAACCCTTTTTCACCTGCAGGTTCACGTTGTCAAGCGCCTTGACACCGGGAAACAGCTTGGTGATATTTTTCATTTCAAGAATATTTTCAGACAAGCGATCACCTCATTTGGTGTGTTTTCGGGCAAGGCAGGTCAACCCGCCTTGCCCGAAGTGGTTCAAAAGGTTATGAAAGAGTTTGCCGGGGAATTAGCCAGCCAGGTCAGCCTCGGAGTAGTAGCCGGAGTCGATCAGCAGGCTCTGGATGTCGTCGACGGTAGCAGCGACAGGCTCACACAGGAAGGAGGGGATGACGCCGGTGCCGTTGTCGTAGGTCTCGGTGTCGTTGATGGGGGGCTCAACACCCTTCATCAGAGCGTCGACCATTTCGACGACCTTAGCAGCCAGGGTACGGGTGTCCTTGAAGACGGACATAGCCTGCTTGCCAGCCAGCATGTTCTTGACGGAAGCGATATCGCAGTCCTGACCGGTCAGAACGGGGTACTCACCGGTGTAGGAGGAAGCCAGAGCATTGGCAACGCCCAGAGCGGTGGAGTCGTTGGAAGCCAGAACAGCGTGCAGCTGAGTGCCGTCAGCGTAGTAGGAAGCCAGGATGTTCTCGAAACGAGCCTGAGCAGCGTCGGAAGCCCAGTTAGCGGTAGCAACAGTCTGCTTCTCGGTCTGACCGGAGGGGCAAACCAGCTTGCCGGCATCGATGTAGGGCTGCAGGACGGAGATAGCGCCGTCGAAGAAGAAGTTGATGTTGTTGTCGCCGGGGTCGCCGGTGATGTACTCGATGTTGAAGGGACCAGCCTGGTTCTCCAGGTCCAGAGCCTTAACGATGTACTCGCCCTGCTTCACGCCAACATCCCAGTTATCGAAGGTAGCGTAGTAGGAAACAGCGTCGGAGTTCATGATCAGACGGTCGTAAGCGATGACGGGGATACCGGCAGCCTTAGCCTGATCCAGAACGGTGCCCAGAGCCTCGCCGTCGATGGAGGCGATGACCAGGACCTTACAGCCATTGGCGATCATGTTCTCAA
>JAXJVC010000173.1:0-4600 GCA_036308745.1 Oscillospiraceae bacterium
ACTCTGGTGGTGGCGCAAATCTGCGGACTGCCCCAATCGGAGGTGGGGTTCTTTGCCCTCCACATTCACGAAAAGGGTGACTGCTGCGGGGAGGGCTTTCCCAACACCGGGGGACACTTTAATCCCTACGGCGACGAACACCCTATGCACGCCGGGGATCTGCCGCCATTGCTTGCATGCAATGGGGAAGCGTATCTTGCGGTACTGACCGGGCGTTTCCGGGTAAAGGATGTGATGGGGAGGACAGTGGTGATTCACAGCCGTCCGGATGATTTCAGAAGTCAGCCCTCCGGGGATGCGGGGGAAAAGATCGCCTGCGGCGTGATCCGGGAATTCTGACAGCAGAAGGATGGAAAACCGCTTTTTCTATTGACAGGATACGGCTCTCTTCGATAAAATATAGAAAAAGAAGAGGGGGGAGCCACGCCGTATGGAGGAAAAGGGAAGTAACCATCAGCTTTTGAAGCGGAACAACTATCATTTGATCAAGAAATACATTTATCAGCACAGTCCCATTTCCCGGGTGGAGGTGGCAAAGCAATTGTCTCTGACTACCCCTACCATTACCGGTATGGTCAATCCTATGATCGCCAGGGGGCTTCTGCATGAGACCCATACAGACCCGGAGGAAGGGAAGAGCGCAGGCCGACCCCGGGTTATGCTGGAATTTGTTCCTGACGCGTACTATATCTGTGGCGTGGACGTAGGCCCCTACCGGATCCACTATATCCTGACGGACCTGCAGGGCAATGTGGTTGACTGTCGGCACACAGGGGAGACGTTGGAGGAATACCATAGGACTCTGGAGATCCTGACCAGGGAGATCCCGGACTTTCTGGCAGAGCGAAACATTCCCAAGGAAAAGCTTTTGGGTGTGGGAATCTGCCTTCCTGGTCTGATCGACGGCAGTGCCGGAAAGATCTACACCACCTTCCGGGAGGGGTGGACGGAGCATGACCTGTCCAGGGAACTGGGAGACCGTCTGGGGCTTCCGGTGGTGGTGGAAAACAATGTCCGGGCACGTGCCATCTGCGCCAATCTCTTTGACCGCAGCGTTACGGCGGAGCCGTTTGCTTACTTTTTTGCGTCTTACGGTGTTGCCTGCCAGATGATCATTGACGGAAAAGTGCTTTACGGTCAGTCTGCTGCTGCCGGAGAAATCGGCCATACCGTGGTCCAGAGGGGGGGGCCGGTGTGTCCCACCTGCGGAAATCGGGGCTGCCTGGAATCCCTGGCTGGAGAGCGGGCAGTGTTGCAGCGTTGTCGTGATGTTATGCGTTCCAGCGTGCCTACCATCCTGTGGGAGCTGTGTCAAAACCCTGAAGAATTGACTATGGACCATGTGCTGAAGGCACAGGAGATGGGGGACAGGGAGACCAACCTGGTGATGGAGGATGTGCTGGACTATCTGGGAATCGCTCTGGCGAACATCATCAGCACAGTAAGTCCCAGAACGATTATGCTGGATGCCCATATGCTGGACAGCCGCCTGAATCAGGCAATCCTGCTGCGCTCAGTGGAGCGGAATATGTTCCGGGTCCATGTGAACAAGATCCAATTTACATTCCTGCCCTACGATCCGGATACCGGCGCCAGAGGTGCCGCAGCGGTGGTAGTCAGGGAACTGCTGCTAAATAGTGACATGTAACAGGGAAGGATGCCGAATCGGGGCATCCTTCCTTGTCTGTTTATACAATTGGAATCGTTTCAAATTTTATGAAATGCTGAATTTTTTCGTACAAGAAGAAAGGAATTGACATTCGATACAGGGATATATAAAATAAAAATGTAATAAAAGTTATGACGTTTTTTAAACGTCATTTTTTGGAAGCTAATTAATTAAAACGTTTAATTAATATATCTAAGGAGGAATTGCTTATGCCGCTGGTACCTATGAGAGCTATTCTGGAGGCTACCGAGAAGTATAATTACGCCCAGGGCGCGTTCAATGTCAATGCTGTTGCCCAGGCAAAGGCTGTTGTGGAGGTCCACGAAATGTTCCGCTCCGCTGCCATTATCCAGGGCGCGGATCTGGCCAATGCCTTCATGGGCGGCCGTACCGATTTCGCAAACGGCACGCTGGAAGACAAGAAGGTTGGTGCGAACAACATCGCCAACGCTGTCAAGAAGTACGGTGAGAATAGCTCCATCCCCGTAGCTCTGCACCTGGACCACGGTAAGTCCATCGAGGCTTGTCTGGCTGCAATGGATGGCGGCTATACCTCCGTTATGATTGACGGTTCCCATCTTCCTTTCGAGCAGAACATTGAGCTGACCCGTGAAGTTGTCAAGCTGGCTCACGAGCGTGGCGTTACCGTCGAAGGTGAGCTGGGTGTCCTGGCCGGTGTGGAGGACCATGTGTTCTCTGAGACCTCTACTTACACCAATCCCATGGATGCCATTGAGTTCGTTAAGAAGACCGGCTGTGATGCGCTGGCTATTTCCTACGGCACAAAGCACGGTGCCAACAAGGGCGCCGGTGCCAAGATCCGCAAGGAGATCGCCATTGCTACCAAGGAGTGCCTGCGTCACGAGGGCCTGTTCTGTGCCCTGGTTTCCCACGGCTCCTCCACGGTTCCCCAGTACATTGTCAAGGAAATCAATGAACTGGGCGGCGAGATCCGCAATGCCTACGGCATTTCCAAGGAACAGCTGAAGGAAGTATCCCGCCTGGGCATTGCCAAGATCAACGTGGATACCGATATTCGCCTGGCAGTTACCCGGAATATGCGGGAACTGTTCTGGAATAATCCCGAGCTGCGCACCCATGACTCCATTGCTCCCATTTACGAGCTGCTCCAGTCCCGGAAGTCCGACTTCGATCCCCGGGTCTTCCTGCCTCCCATCATGGATACCGTTATGTACGGCAATATCCCCAACGAGGATGTGGCAAAAATCATCGACTGTGTGGAGCGCGGCGTGAAGGAAGTTGTTGGCACTCTGATCGTGGAATTCGACTCCGTTGGCAAGGCACCTCTGGTAGAATGTGTCACACTGGAGGAAATGGCAGACCGGTACAAGAAGGCCGGTATCTGAGAGACATAAGAGGGAAGAACTATGGGAATGAACATTCTGGTCGCCCACGGCGGCGGCCCTACCGCGGTTATCAACACCAGCCTTCAGGGTGTTGTGGAAGGCGCCCGCCAGAGCGGTAAGGTAGATAAGATCTACGCTGCCCGGTTTGGCGCGGAAGGTATCTTGAAGGGCGACCTGATCGATCTGACCGACGTGCCTGCCTCTACCATTGCAAAGCTGGCCCATACGCCAGCTTCCGCCATCGGCTCCTGCCGCCGGAAGCTGACTGATGCTGACTATCCCACCGTTATCGAAACTCTGAAGAAGTTCAACATCGACTGCTTCTTCTACAACGGCGGCAACGACTCCATGGACACCTGCAACAAGGTTTCCAAACTGGCTCAGGCTGAGGGACTGGATGTGAAGGTCATCGGCATTCCCAAGACCATGGACAATGACCTGGATATCACCGACAACTGTCCTGGCTTTGGTTCCGCTGCCCGCTACGCTGCAGAAGCCTCCTGCGAACTGGCGCTGGATGCTTCCGGATTGCCCATCCATGTGGTGGTTCTGGAACTGATGGGTCGAAACGCCGGCTGGGTTACCGCAGCCTCCGCACTGGCTGCCCGGGCCACGAACTGTGAAGTGCTGACCTACCTGCCCGAAATGCTGGTAGACGAAGATAAGATGCTGGCGGACATTGAAAGTGCATGGGCAAAGGGCAAGGGCCTGCTGGTCACTGTTTCCGAGGGTATCTGTGGCCTGGATGGCAAGCCTCTGGCTTCCACCGGCATTGTGGACGGCTTCGGCCACATGATTCCCGGTGGTACCGCACAGCACGTTACCGACAATATCATCCAGAAGCTGCAGCTAAAGTCCCGCGCCGAAAAGCCCGGCCTCCTGGGCCGCGCCGCCATTCCCTATGCCTCCCGGGTAGACCAGCTGGAAGCCTACGCTGTGGGCAAATACGCTGTGGAAGCTGCCCTGAAGGGCGAAAGCGACTACATGGTTGCCATTGACGGTCACCGCGGTGAGAACTTTACCTTTGACCTGTTCCTGGCTCCTTTGGCTAAGGTTGCCAATGTGGAGAAGAAGTTCCCGCTGGAGTGGATCATCGACGGCAATAAAATCGATGACCGGTTCTTCGATTACGCAATGCCCCTGATGATGGATAAGATGCCCGACTATGCCATTTTGAGGTGATGCCATGAAACATATTTTTCTGAATCTGAAGCGTTTTGATGTACCCGTCGCCTTCGGCGGCGTCAACCGCATTGCGGCTCTGCAGGACTGGGGCAGCTACATTGTTTCCAATACCCAGGAAACTCTGAAAAAGTACGATCCCACAGAGGTGGAGTTCGTTCAGTATTTCCCCGAGGCACACCTGTTGAATGCTGTGGAGGCCCGATGCGAGAATAGCCCCGTGAAGGTCGGCTGCCAGAGCGTGTACCGTATGAATACCGCTGTAGGCGGTAATTTCGGTGCTTTTACCACCAACCGTCCTGTCTCCGCTATGCTGGCCTGTGGAGTGAATACTACCATTATCGGTCACTGCGAGGAGCGCAACGACAAGATGGGCATTCTG
>JAXJVC010000174.1:0-3340 GCA_036308745.1 Oscillospiraceae bacterium
ACCCAGCATGCCGTTGATGGCGGAGATGCGCAGGTCGTGCTGGAAGGTGTGGCCTGCCAGAGTTGCGTGGTTGGCCTCGATGTTCATCTTGAAGTCCTTGTCCAGGCCGTACTGACGCAGGAAGCCGATGGCGGTAGCGGCATCGAAGTCGTACTGGTGCTTCATGGGCTCCTTGGGCTTGGGCTCGATGTAGAAGTCGCCGGTAAAGCCGATGCTGCGGCCATACTTGACAGCCATCTGCATCAGAGCGGCGATGTTTTCCTGCTCGAACTTGACGTCGGTGTTCAGCAGGGTCTCGTAGCCTTCACGGCCGCCCCAGAACACGTAACCACGGCCGCCCAGCTTCACGGTGATGTCCAGAGCCTTCTTGACCTGGGCAGCGGCGAAGCAGAATACGTCAGCGGAGTTGGAGGAGCCGGCGCCGTTCATGTAACGGGGATTGCCGAACATATTGGCGGTACCCCACAGGCACTTGATGTTGGTGCCCTTCATCTTCTCCAGGATGTAGTCGGAGATCTCGTCCAGACGGGCATTGGTTTCCTTGATGTCGTCAGCCTCGGGAACCAGGTCCACATCGTGGAAGCAGAAGTACTCGATGCCCAGCTTCTGCATAAACTCAAAGCCGGCGTCGACCTTTGCCTTTGCGTGCTCCATGGTGCCTTCCTGTGCGCAGCCGAAGGACTTGTCAGCGGTGCCGCGGCCGAACATATCGGTACCGGTGGCGCAAAGGTTATGCCACCATGCCATAGCAAAGGGCAGGTGCTCCTTCATGGTCTTGCCCAGAACGACCTTGTTGGCATCATAGTACTTGAAGGCCATGGGGTTGGTGGAGTTGGGGCCCTCATAGGGGATCACGGGAATGTTGGGAAAGAACATAGGAATCTCCTCCTTAATAAAATTACAGATTTATTGGATCTCCGGGAACAGTGCCTTCACTGCCGGGTAGATCTTCTTGAATTGCTGGTAGCGGGCCTCGTATTTCGCCACCAGTTCAGGTTCGGGCTTCACGGTGGAAGCCACATGGACCAGTTTGTCACAGGCCTCCTGGACGCTGCTGTAGGTGCCGCAGGCCACCATGGCCAGCATGGCGCCGCCCATGCCGGGACCCTGCTCGGATTCCAGACACTGCAGCTCGGCGTTCAGAATATTCGCGATCATCTTCTTCCACAGGGGGCTCTTGGCACCGCCGCCGCAGATCTTGGAAGAGTCGATGACGATGCCCAGGGAGCGGGCAACCTCCACGCTGTCCCGGATGGCGTAGGCCACGCCCTCCAGCACCGCCTGGACCAGGTCGGCCCGGGTGGTATCCATAGTCATGCCGATGAAGGTGCCGCGGGCGTCGGTATCGTTGATGGGGCTGCGCTCACCCATGAGGTAAGGCAGGAAGAACACATGGTTCTCGCCCAGCTTGTCATCGGAAATGGGAGCCTGCTCCCCGGCATGGTCGGAGGTCTTGAAGATGTCCTCCAGCAGCCACTTGTTGCAGGAAGCGGCAGAAAGCATACAGCCCATGAGGTGGTAGCCGCCGTCGGCATGGGCAAAGGCATGAAGGGCATTGTTGCTGTCCACGCCGAAGTTTTTGGAAGAAATAAACACAGTGCCGGAGGTTCCCAGGCTGATGTTGCAGCCGCCCTCGCCTACCACGCCGGTGCCCACAGCGGCAGCGGCATTGTCACCTGCGCCTGCGGCCACCTTCACGTTATCGCCCAGGCCCAGCGCCTTAGCGACCTCAGGCTTCACGGTGCCGATGCAGTCATAACTTTCAAACAGCTTGGGCATCTGGCTGTCACAAACGCCGCAAATCTCCAGCATCTCCTTGGACCAGCACTTATGCTCCACGTCCAGCAGCAGCATACCGGAGGCATCGGAATAGTCACAAGCATGGACACCGGTGAGAATGTAGTTTACATAATCCTTTGGCAGCATGATCTTTGCGATCTTTGCGTAATTCTCAGGCTCGTTCTCCTTCATCCACAGGATCTTGGGAGCGGTGAAGCCCGCAAAGGCAATATTGGCAGTCAGCGCGGACAGCTTGTCCTTGCCGATCTCATTGTTCAGATAATCCACCTGCTTGGCGGTACGGCCATCGTTCCAGAGGATAGCGGGGCGGATCACATTGTCCTGTTCATCCAGCACCACCAGACCGTGCATCTGGCCGCCGCAGCCGATACCGGCTACCTGGGTGCCATCAAAGCCCTGCAGCAGTTCGGGAATGCCCTCCATAACAGCCTTGCGCCAGTCCTCAGGGTTCTGCTGGCTCCAGCCCGGCTGGGGAAATTCCAGGGGATACTCCTTGGAGATCACATTTTTGATCTCACCCTCAGCGTCCATCAGCAGCAGCTTCACCGCAGAGGTGCCAAGGTCAATGCCGATATACATATTGCATTCCTCCTTTTGATTCCATAATACTCCAGTCGTATATGTTTTTTCTTTGTCAAAGCGTTAATTTTATTAGACTATTTTGCTGTTTCCAAAAAATCAGCATTCTCGCTATTTTCACCCGGTGATCTTTGTGCAATATGAAGCCCAATTTCCGCGGCTTCCAGGATCCGCAGGCTGTCCTCTGCCCCGTAAAACCGTTCCCGGGAATGGATACTGTGGTGCAGCCGCCCCCGGTCCAGCTGGTGCTGGCCGTTTTGCCGGGAAAACTCCTCCGGTGTCATGCCCAGATGCTGGCGAAAGGCCCGGGTAAAATAGCGGTAATCAGAAAAACCGGCTTCCATGCACACATCCAGCATCCGCCGCCCTCCGGCAGCGATCAGCTTACAGGCCGCGTTGAAGCGCACCGTGTTCACATATTCCTGGAAGGTCTGGTTGGTGGTCTCCTTGATAAAATGGGACAGGTAGCTTAAGGAGCAGTCCTCCTGCTCCGCAAAGTCCGCCAGGCGGATCTTGTGCATATAGTTTTCTTCCACGAACCGAATCAGGCGTTTGATCCTGGCGTTCCGTTTTTCCTGGATCGCCGCCTCCTCCGGAGTCAGGCTCCGGGTGGGCAGATTCTTCAGCAGCTTGTGAAGGATCAGCGCGCCGGTCCCCATGCAGCTAAGTTCATAAAAAGGCTCGCCCCGGAGGTAATCCTTTGCCGCCTGGAGCAGCATGTGGCGGATCTTGACCAGTTCCCCTTCCGGCAGCAGGCTGTGGGGACAGCGTTCCAGAACGGTCATCTGCTGGGGGATGGGCAGCTCCGCCGGAGAGATCTGCATACACAAAAAAGTACAATCCGTTTCGATCTTATGAAACTCGTGAGGCTCATTGGGCGCAAAAAGCACCATCTGCCCCGGGTGAAGGGTCTGTTGTTCCGCGCCGCAGGCAATGCTCAGAGGCTGGTCCAGTACACACA
>JAXJVC010000175.1:0-5283 GCA_036308745.1 Oscillospiraceae bacterium
GAGGGCAACGAGGCTGTGTTCTATGAAAAGCTGCAGCATATGCTGGAGCTGGTGGCCCAGCAGCTTCTGGACCGCTTTGAGATCCAGGCCAGCAAGCACATCTACAACTACCCCTTCCTGATGGGACAGGGCATCTGGCTGGATTCCGACCATCTGACCCTGGAAGACGATCTGCGGGAAGTGCTGAAGCACGGCACCCTGTCCATCGGCTTCATCGGTCTTGCCGAGACTCTGACCGCTCTCTACGGTCATCATCATGGCGAAAGCGAGGACCTCCAGGAGAAGGGTCTGAAGATCATCTCCTTCATGCGGGATTACTGCGACAAGAAGTCCCAGGAGCTGAAGATGAACTTCTCCCTGCTGGCAACCCCTGCCGAGGGTCTTTCCGGCCGCTTCATCCGCATGGACCAGAAGCGCTTCGGCAAGATCAAGGGCATCACCGACCGGGAATACTACACCAACTCCTTCCACATCCCTGTCTGGTATCCCATTTCCGTCTATGACAAGATCCGTCTGGAAGCTCCCTACCATGCCCTGTGCAACGCGGGACACATCAGCTATGTGGAGCTGGACGGCGACACCGCCCGGAACGTGGAAGCCTTCGAGGCTGTTGTCCGCTGCATGCACGACTGCGGCATTGGCTACGGCTCCATCAACCACCCTGTTGACCGTGACCCCGTCTGCGGCTATGTGGGCATCATCGGTGACGTATGTCCCCGCTGCGGCCGCCGGGAGGGTGAGGAGATCTCCCCCGAGCGTATCGACGAACTGAGAAGAATGTATCCTGAAATGCCCGCATTCCAGGGAATTGAGTGATTTCGTCACAGAACGCCATCCGTTTTTATGGGATAATGCATTTGGAACCATTCCCAACCCAAAAGGAGGACACATTATGACTGCAAAGACTAAGAATGAAAAGCTGGGCCAGGGTGTCGGCTTTGAGCGCATCCGCCGCATTACCGGCTATCTGGTGGGTACCATGGACAAGTGGAACGACGCCAAGCGCGCCGAGGAGCGGGACCGGGTCAAGCACGGCCTGAACGGCAATGCTTGATTTAAGCGGTATCGTCAGCGACAGCATCGTAGACGGCCCCGGCATCCGCACCACCATCTTCTCCCAAGGCTGCCCCCACCACTGTCCCGGCTGCCACAATCCTGAGACCTGGGAATTTGGCTGCGGCACCCCCATGGAGGAGGAACGGCTGGTGGAGATCGTGAAGGCCAATCCCCTGTGCCGGGGCGTGACCTTCTCCGGCGGCGAACCCTTCGCCCAGGCGGAAGGTTTTGCCAAGCTGGCGGAGTTATTGAAATCGGAAGGATATGAAGTAGCATCCTATTCCGGATACATCTTTGAGACCCTTCTCCGGGGCACTCCAGCCCAGCGAAAACTGTTGGAAACCATCGACATCCTCATCGACGGCCCCTTCCTTCTGGCAGAAAAGAGCCTGGAAGTCCCCTTCCGGGGAAGTAAAAACCAGCGAATCCTGGATGTTCCCGCAAGTCTTGCCGCAGGCAAAGCTGTGGAAACCACTTCCAAACGCTGGCTGGCAGAATATTGACACATCCCCCGGGATCGCAAGAGATCCCGGGGACTTTATACGCAGAAACCCCGGAACCTTCATGGAGGTTCCGGGGTTTGGATTACAGATAGTCCTTATTCTCCTGCTCCCAGGGTTCCTGGACAGGGGCAGTGGGCTGCCAGGCAGGCTGCTGGGGAGCATAATTAACAGGGTCGGGCCGTCTGGGAGGCATACCATTGTCCTTACTCCGGTCGAGGAACAGGAACAGCGGCTTCAGGAAACCAAACAGAATGCTCAGCACCAGGAACGCCACCCGATTATCGGGGTCACAGGAGGCGTACACATCGTACAGCGCCGTAAAATACAGGATGGCATAGGCAAGCAGAGCACCTGTGCCCAGCACACCCACCACCAGCATGATCGTAGGCAGCGGAGCTGCCTCTTCCAGCATATTGGCCATGCCGGGACCGCTCATACTGCTGGCAGCAGCAGCGAAAAACAGCATCATCGCAAACGCCAACATAAATACGTAAAGAATGCCGCTGATGATGCGCAGGGGGATCAAGGCTTTCCGCTTGGACTTAAATTCTCCCTTTACCACATAGCGGTACTGATCGGAAATAGAGCCAAGGACCCAAACATCCACCACAGGGATCCATGCCAGCCAGGGGTTACTGATACCGCGGCGCTTGGCAATGGTATACAGACTATACGCCGTCAGCACATAAGCAGCAAGGGAGAGGATTTGGGTTAAATTGGTAGACAGGGTGATAAAACCTCCGGATTCCAGAAATTTTTCCAAAACAGAGGCAGCTTCATAATCAGCGGAATACATATATTCCCTCCTTTTATTTTTATAAGGCTAAGTTTACCACAGCACCGGCCCAGGTGCAAGAGATATTTTCCATAGCCATCTTGACAAACCCCCGGAACCTTTCTGGAGGTTCCGGGTGGTGAGATTACAGATAGTCCCTGTTTTTCTGTTCCCAGGGTTCCTGGGCAGGAGCAGTGGGCTGCCAGGCAGGTTGCTGGGGGGTATCATTGACGGACTCGGATCGTCTGGGGGGCATGCCATTGTCCTTGTTCCGGCAGATAAACAGGAACACCGGCTTGGTAAAGCTGAACAGAATGCTCAGTACCAGGTACGCCACCCGATTGCCGGGGTCACAGGAGGTGTACACATCGTACAGCGCCTTGTAATACAGGATGGCATAGGCAACCAGTGTTCCCGCACAGGGCAAACTCAACACAACCAGAATCGTGGGCAGCGGCGCCATCTGTTCCAGCATACTTGCCATGCTGGAACTGCCCATACTGAAAGCCAGGGCAGCAACGAGCAGTATGAAAACAAGGACAAATACGACGGTGGATAGAATACCGCTGACAATGCACAGAGGGAGCAATGCTTTCCGCTTGGATTTGATCTCTCTTTTTACCACATAGCGGTACTGGTCGGAAAGAGAACCAAGGACCCACACATCCGCCACAGGAATCCAGGCCAGCCAGGGATTCCTGATACCCCGGCGCTTGGCAATGGTATACAAAGACAAAGCCGTGAACACATAGGCAACAACGGAGATAATCCTGGGCATCATGAGAGGTAAGCTTTCTAAGATGTCGAACGCCAAAAGCTCTTCCAAAGCAGAGGCTACATCATAATCGAAGGAATACATACATTCCCTCCTTTCTATTTTCACATGGCTAAGTTTACCACAGTACCAACCCACGTGCAAGAGAGAATTCCCGTGGTCACCTTGGCAGAACCCCCGGAACCTCCCTGGAGGTTCCGGGGGTGGAGATTACAGATAGTCCCTGGTTTCCTGTTCCTAGGGTTCCTGGGCAGGGGCAGCAGGCTGCCAAGCAGGTTCCTGATAAGTATAGCTGGCAGGTTCCGGCCGTCTGGCGGGCATACCGCCATCCTTGTACCGGCTGAAGAACAGGAAGAAAGGCGTGGTAAAACCAAGCAGAATGCTCAGCACCAGGAACAGCACACTGGTGCTGGGATCGCAGGAGGTGTACACATCGTACAGGGCCATATAGTAGAGGATGGCACGGGCAATGGCTACTCCCATCAGAGGCAGGCTCAGCACCAGGAAACTAACCACCAGGCCCATCACATACTCCCTGAGAGATGCCGTGTCATTGGGAGAAATCGTGACGGCAAAGAGATTCACGATCAGCGCCAATGTAAGCGCCACGGCGATCACGCCAAGGATTCCGCCAATGATGCTCAGGATCAAAAGGCTCTTCCGCTTGGATTTGTTCTGGCCCTTCGCCACATAGCGGTACTGGTCAGAAATGGAACCCAGGATCCACATATTTGCCACAGGGATCCAGGCCAGCCAGGGCTTGCGGATACCCCGGCGGTTGGCAATGGTATACAGAGCCAGAGCCGTCAGCACATAGGTAACAATGCTGAAAACCGAATACACCGTATCTAAAAAGCCGGATTTCACGAACTCCTCTAAAAAGAGGACTACTTCATAATCGCTGATATACATAGATATCCTCCTTTGTGTGCAATGGCGCTATTTTACCACAGAAATCCACTGTAGGCAAGAAGAATTGTTACTGCATCAGCTTGCAAACCAGCTCGGTGTAGGCGTAGGGATCCTCCAGGGGCAGCTCTGCCATCAGCTGGGCCTGATAGCACAGCAACTGGGCATAGTCCTTTGCCTTGACGGGATCCTCGGTCATGGCCTTCTCCATGGCCTTTACGGCAGCATGGTCAGCATTCAGCTCCAGGATCCGGCCTACAGGGAATGCAAACTCCGGGTTCACCCGCTTCATATACTTTTCCATTTCAAAGCTCATGCCGGCCTCGGGGGTCATGCAGACAGGATGGCTGCCCAGGTTCTGGGACAGCTTCACTTCCTTCACCTGCTCGCCCAGACTTTCCTTCACGAAGGTCAGGAAGCCCTTCAGCTCCTCTGCCTTCTCCTGGGCCTCCTTCTTCTCCTCCTCGGACTGGAGACCCAGATCTTCGGAAGACACATTGCAGAAGGGCTTTTCCAGATAATTCACCAGGGTCTGGGGGATGAACTCATCCACATCCTCAGTAAACAGCAGCACATCGTAGCCCTTCTTGCTCAGAGCCTCCACCTGGGGCAGTTTAGCAAGGCGCTCCTTGTTTTCACCGGGGGCGTAGTAGATCTTCTCCTGTCCCTCTGCCATAGTCTTCACATATTCCTTCAGGGAGATCAGCTTGCCCTGCTTGTGGCTGTAGAACAGCAGCAGATCCTGGCAGGACTCCTTGTGGGCGCCATACTCGGAGACGGTGCCATACTTCAGCTGGCGGCCAAAGGCGGCGTAGAACTCCTCATACTTCTCCCGGTCATTTTCCAGCATATTCTTCAGCTCGGACTTGATCTTCTTCTCGATATTCCGGGCAATGATGGTCAGCTGACGGTTGTGCTGCAGCATTTCCCGGCTGATGTTCAGAGACAGGTCCTGGCTGTCCACGATGCCCCGGACAAAGCGGAAATGCTCGGGCAGCAGGTCCTCACAGGTCTCCATGATCATGACGCCGCTGCTGTACAGTTGCAGACCCCGCTTGAAATCCTTGGTGTAGAAATCGTAGGGTGCCTTGCCGGGGACATACATCAGCGCCTTGAAGGAAACGCTGCCTTCGGCGCTGGAATGGATGGTCCGCAGAGGCTTGTTGTAGTCAAAGAACTTTTCCCGATAGAAGGCGTCATATTCCTCCTGAGAAACGTCCTTCTTCGCCCGCTGCCAGATGGGGACCATGGAGTTCAGGGTCTCC
>JAXJVC010000176.1:0-6001 GCA_036308745.1 Oscillospiraceae bacterium
ACTCTGGCAGGCCACACCTTCCAGCACGACCTGCGCATCTCCGCCATCAACGGCATGCTGGGTTCCGTCGACGCCAACCAGGGCGATATGCTGCTGGGCTGGGACACCGACGAGTTCCCCTATGACATCTATGTCACCACCATGGCTATGTACGAAATCCTGAAGGCAGGCGGCCTGACCGGTGGTCTGAACTTCGACTCCAAGAACCGTCGTCCCTCCTACACCCACGAGGATATGTTCCACGCATTCATCCTGGGCATGGACGCCTTTGCTCTGGGCCTTCTGAAGGCTGCCAAGATCATCGAGGACGGCCGCATCGACAACTTCGTCGAGGAGCGTTACGCTTCCTACAAGACCGGTATCGGTGCCAAGATCCGCGCCGGCGAGACCACTCTGGAAGAGCTGTCTGCCTACGCCTGCGAGATGGGCGCTCCCGAACTGCCCGGCTCCGGCCGCCAGGAGTACCTGGAAGCTGTCGTCAACAACGTCATGTTCTCCTGCTGATCCATTTCCAATCCACACGCCGCCCGCGAAAGCGGGCGGCATTCTTTTTGCTCCCGTGAAAAAAGAGGAGCGGCATGCACAAAAAAAGAAGATTTTCCCAATGTGTTTGGGCCATTCGGCACGAAACTGTCTTCTATACGAAAAAGCAATTGCAAAAAGGGGATAATCATTGTATAATGCTTCTGGAAGCGTCTGCCTGTATGGTGCAGACGCCTGATTAAGAAGCTTTACGAATCGAAAAAGCCCCATTGTGAGATTGATCGAGGAGAATCATTATGACGGAATTTGAAAAGAAGCAACTGAAAATTGCTGCCTGCAAGGTGCGTATGGGCATCATCAACGGCACCCATGCCGCCAAGGCTGGTCATCCCGGCGGCAGCCTGTCCGCTGCGGATATGTTTACCTACCTGTACTTCAAGGAAATGAATGTGGATCCCCAGAATCCCAAGTGGGAGGACCGTGACCGCTTTGTGCTGTCCAAGGGGCACACCGCTCCCGGCCTGTATTCCGCACTGGCAAACCGGGGCTTTTTCCCTGTGGAGGACCTGCTGACCCTGCGCCACATTGGCAGCTATCTCCAGGGCCATCCCAATATGAACACCGTTCCCGGCGTGGATATGTCCACTGGCTCTCTGGGCCAGGGCATCTCCGTTGCCGCCGGCATGGCCCTGAGCCTGAAGCACCAGAACAAGTCCGCCCGGGTCTACACTCTCTTAGGTGACGGCGAGATCCAGGAGGGCCAGGTCTGGGAGGCCTGCATGCTGGCAGCCCACTATAATCTGGACAACTTTGTTGCCATCGTGGACAACAACGGCCTGCAGATCGACGGTGACGTTGCCAAGGTCCTGAGCCCCTACCCCATCGACGAGAAGCTGAAGGCCTTCGGCTTCCATGTGGAAGTTATTGACGGCCACGACTTCGACCAGATCGAGGCCGCCCTGAATACTGCCCGGACTGTCAAGGGCAAGCCTTCCGCCATCATCATGAAGACCACCAAGGGCAAGGACGTTTCCTTCATGGAGAACAACGCCGGCTGGCATGGCAAGGCACCCAACGATGCCGAGCATGAGGTGGCCATCAACGAACTGAAGGCGATCCTGAGTGAACTGGAGGGTAACTGATATGGCAGACGTAAAGAAGATCGCGACCCGGGACAGCTATGGCAAGGCTCTGGCAGAGCTGGGCGCACAGTACGATAACCTGGTGGTGCTGGATGCCGACCTGGCAGGCGCTACCAAGACCGCTGTTTTCCAGAAGGCTTTCCCCGACCGCCATTTTGACTGCGGCATCGCCGAGGCCAACATGGTTTGTGTCGCCGCCGGCATGGCTGCTACCGGACTGGTTCCCTTTGCCAGCTCCTTTGCCATGTTCGCCGCAGGCCGTGCCTTTGAGCAGGTCCGCAATTCCATCGGCTATCCCCACCTGAATGTGAAGATCGGCGCTACCCACGGCGGTATTTCCGTGGGCGAGGATGGCGCTTCCCACCAGTGCTGCGAGGACTTTGCCCTGATGCGTTCCATCCCCGGCATGGTGGTCATGAGCCCCGCCGACGATGTGGAGGCCCGGGCTATGGTCAAGGCCGCCTACGAGCATGACGGTCCTGTGTATATGCGTTTTGGCCGGGCTGCTGTGCCTGTTGTCCATGAGGAGGGCACTCCCTTCACCATCGGCAAGGGCGAAGTTCTGAAGGACGGCACCGATGTTGCCATCATCGCCAACGGCCTGATGGTCTATGAGGCTGTTCAGGCAGCCGAAGTTCTGGCAGAAGCGGGCATCAGTGCCATGGTCATCAACATGGCCACCATCAAGCCTCTGGACGACGAGCTGGTCCTCTCCGCCGCCAAGAAGTGCGGTAAGATCATCACCTGCGAGGAGCATTCCGTCATCGGCGGTCTGGGCGAGGCTGTGTGCAGCCTGCTCAGCGAAAAGCTGCCCACTCCCGTAAGACGGATCGGCGTCAACGATGAGTTCGGTCACTCCGGCCCTGCCGCAGCCCTGCTGAAGCAGTTCGGTCTGAGTGCGGAAAGAATCGTGGAAGTCGCCAAGGAAATGGTCAAGTAAAGAAAATTTGTGAAGCAGGTCCCGGTTTCGGGACCTGCTTTTGCATATTTTATGCATTTATCCGAAAAACTCGATTTGCGGGATGTTAATTTGACGGTTGAAAAAGATTGTGCTATCATAGGGAAAAAGATTGGAGGTGGTACTTTGGGAAGAAGACCCATCCGGATCCACGTGGGACTGCGGACATGGAAAACCGCGGCAGCGGTGGTCCTGGCTATGGTGATCGTGGATCAATACGGAACCACATCCTCCAAGCTGATCTTTGCCATGCTGGGTGCCATGGCGGCAGTCCAGCCCACCTTCACCGAATCTCTGGAATCCTGCCTGACCCAGATCGTGGGCGTGTTGTTCGGTGCGGCGGCGGGAATTTTGCTGCTGGCCCTGCGGCTGCCGGACTTGGTGGCGGCGGGTATTGGAATCGTGCTGGTGATCACTGTGTACAATACCCTGGGAATCCGCTTTTCCCCCTCTCTGGCCTGCCTGATCGTGGTGACCCTGTGTACCACCGACGGCATCCAGCCGGTGCTGTATGCAGTTGGCCGGATCTGGGACAGTGCCATCGGCCTGGGTGTGGGCATGGCGATCAACACCCTGATCTTTCCCTACGACAACAGCCGCCAGCTTCGCCGTCTGGTGGAAAGCCTGGACCGGGAGGTTATTGCCTTTCTGGAGGATATGTTTGACGGCGATGATGTTTTGCCGGATGCCCGGGAGATGACCCGGATGATCGACGATATGGCCCGGCAGCTCAAAATTTTCAGCAATCAGCGGCTCCTGCTGCGGCTGCGGCGGCAGAAAGAGGAGCTGGAGCAGTTCCGCCTGTGTGAAGGCAAGGCCCGGGAACTGCTTGCGAGGATGGAGGTCCTCAGTCGGATGGGATGCCCCGGACGGCTGAATGAAGAAAACCGCCGCAGGCTGAAGGCCAACGGCGCGGAGATCCGGGATGAACGACTTTTGCGGGATCCCCAGGAGCGGGATGTGGTGACCAATTACCATGTCCGGCAGATTCTGAGCCTCCGGGTGGATCTGCTGGAGTCTCTGAAAATTCTGAAAAAAGGGGAATGAATATGCATTATGATTATCTGATCGTCGGCGCCGGTCTCTACGGCGCGGCTTTTGCCCAGCAGGCCAGGGAAGCAGGGAAGTCCGTCCTGGTGATCGACCGCCGGGACCACATCGGCGGCAATGTCTATACTGAGGAAGTGGAGGGCATCCAGGTCCACAAGTATGGCGCTCATATTTTTCATACCAATGACAAAACGGTTTGGGAATATGTAAATCGATTCGCAGAGTTCAACCGCTATACCAATTCCCCTGTGGCGAACTATAAGGGGGAGCTGTACTCCCTGCCGTTCAATATGTACACCTTTAATAAGATGTGGAACGTGGTCACCCCCCAGGAGGCGGCAAATAAGATCGAGCAGCAGCGGATCGCCGCCGGGATCACCGAACCCAGAAATCTGGAGGAGCAGGCTATCTCCCTGGTGGGTACCGATATCTATGAAAAGCTGGTGAAGGGCTATACCGAGAAGCAGTGGGGCCGTCCCTGTACCGAGCTGCCCTCCTTTATTATCAAGCGCCTGCCTGTGCGTCTGACCTTTGACAACAACTATTTTAACGCCAGATACCAGGGTATCCCCATGGGCGGCTACACCAAAATGGTGGAAAAGATGCTTGACGGCATCGAAGTGCGGCTGAATGTGGATTATCTGGAAAATAAGGCCCACTGGGATGCCATGGCGGACAAGGTGGTCTATACCGGCTCCATCGACAGCTACTTTGCCTACTGCTACGGTCATCTGAGCTACCGCTCCGTCCGCTTTGAGACCGAGGTGTTGGATATTCCCAACTATCAGGGCAACGCAGTGGTGAACTACACCGACCGGGAGACCCCGTACACCCGGATCATTGAGCATAAGTTCTTCGAGTTCGGCACCCAGCCCAAGACCGTCATCTCCCGGGAGTATTCCTCCGAGTGGCACCCCGGTGTGGAGCCTTACTACCCCGTCAATGATGAAAAGAATTCCGCCCTGTATGCCAGATATAAGGCGCTGGCGGAGAAGGAAGAAAAGGTGGTTTTCGGCGGCCGACTGGGCGAATACCGCTATTACGATATGGACGCGGTGCTGCTGTCCGCTCTGAAATTTAGTGATCTTGAACTGCGAAAAGAAGGTAAATAACAGAATGAAACTCCTAAGCATTACAGTCCCCTGCTACAATTCCCAGGACTATATGGAAAAGTGCATCGAAAGCCTGCTCCCCGGCGGGAAAAAGGTGGAGATCATCATCATCGATGACGGCTCCACGGATGATACGGGCCGGATCGCCGACGATTACGCGGGAAAATACCCGAATATCGTCCGGGTCATTCATCAGGAAAACGGCGGACATGGCGAGGGCATCAACCAGGGCCTGAAAGCGGCTACCGGCAAATACTTTAAGGTGGTGGACAGCGACGATACCATGAGCGCCGACTTTCCCGCATTTCTTGCCAAGCTGGAGGAATGCGAGGCCCAGGGTGGCGTTGACCTGTTGGTGACCAATTATTACTATGTCCATTCCGACGGGGTGGGGGACCGGTCCATCAACTATTCCTCCGTCCTGCCTGAGGGCCGGATTTTCTGCTGGGAGGACACCAAGCCCTTCCGGCTCCACCAGATGCTGACCATCCACTCCTGCACCTTCCGCACGGAGGCCATGCGCCAGTGGACGGAGGAACTGCCCAAGCACGTGTTCTATGAGGATAATCTGATGGTCTGCCAGACTCTGCCCCATATCCACAAGATGTACTACATGAATGTGGACCTCTACCGCTACTGGATCGGCCGCCCTGACCAGTCTGTACAGCAGACCCAGATGTCCAAACGCTACCACCACCAGATTCTGGTGACGGAGCGGTGCTTCCGCACCTGCCATCTGGACGATATCCAGGAAAAGCGGCTGAAGCAGTATCTGCACCATGAGCTGTTTATGATGTTCGGCATCTCCATTTTGTTCACCCGGCTGAACAAGTCCGCGGAGACTGATGCGGCGCTGGATCAGATGTGGGTTAATTGCCGGGACTTTGATGAAAAGTGGGCCGGTCATTTCCGCAACCGTACGGTGCTGTGGTTTATCTGCCTGCCCGGAAAATTCGGACAGAATGTTTCCGAAGCAGTGTATAAGACTGCCAATAAGGTTGTCCGTTTTAATTGATACATAGACGCCGCCCGGCAGGGCGGCGCTTTGGTTTATTGATAGACTGATAAATTGTAGTTTGCGGACGAAAGAAAGCCTTCCCCATTGGGGAAGGTGGCACGGCGCAGCCGTGACGGAAGAGGCGTTACCGCAGGACGTTTTCGCCGCCAGGCAAAGGAAAAACGAAACATTGTACCGCACCTCTCCCGCCCCCTACGGGGGCACCCTCCCCAAAGGGGAGGGCTTGCGGCTGCGCCGC
>JAXJVC010000177.1:0-1518 GCA_036308745.1 Oscillospiraceae bacterium
CTGGCCCATACGGGTGATCTGGAAGGCAGTCTTCTTGATGGTCTCAGCCACCACGTCAAAGGGCTGACCCTTAACACTCTGCAGAGCGTGGTACACCACGCCGGGGCCGGAAACACCCACGTTCAGCACACATTCCGGCTCGCCCACGCCGTGGAACGCACCGGCCATAAAGGGATTATCCTCCACAGCGTTGGCAAAAACCACGACTTTAGCACAGCCCAGGCCGTCGTTGTCCGCGGTAATTTCCGCGGTCTGCTTGATGATGCGGCCCATTTCGGCCACGGCGTCCATGTTGATGCCCGCCCGGGTGGAACCAACGTTAACGCTGGCACAAACCCGCTCCGTGGCCTTCATGGCCTCGGGAATAGAACGGATCAGCTTCCAGTCGCCGGTGGTGCAGCCCTTCTGCACCAGGGCAGAAAAACCGCCGATGAAGTTGACACCGCAGGTCTTGGCAGCGGCATCCAGGGTCTTGGCAATCTCCACATAAGAGTCCGTCTCACAGGCCCCTGCCACGATGGAAATAGGGGTAACAGAGATACGCTTATTGACGATGGGAATACCAAATTCCTTCTCGATGTCCTCGCCCACCTTTACCAGATCCTTGGCACAGCGGGTGATCTTATTGTAGATCTTATCGCAACAGGTCTTGAGATCCGGGTCACAGCAATCCATGAGGCTGATGCCCATGGTGATGGTCCGGATATCCAGATGCCGCTTGTCGATCATATCCTGGGTCGCCAGGATGTCCTTCTGATTCAGCATAGCATCACCTCAGATCCGGTGCATGGCCTCAAAGATATCCTCCCGCTGCACGCGGATGGACAGGCCCATATCCTTGCCGATCTTCTCCATCTCTTCTGCCAGCATGGCCAGAGGAATGGTACACTGGGATACTTCCGTAGCCATCATCATGGTGAAATAGCCCTGCATGACGGTCTGGCTGATATCCAGAACGTTTACGTTAAAATTGGCCAGAGCGGTGCAGACATTAGCGATAATGCCCACCCGGTCCTTGCCGACAACGGTAACGATTGCTTTCATGGTAGTCTCCTTTTAAAACTCGTAATCAGCAGCCACCCGGCTGTCCAGAAGGTGGAAGAAATGGGTTTTCGCCTCCTGGTGGAGAGGATGAACCGCGTAGGCTTCCAGTGCTTCCCGGCTTTCAAACTCGGAATACAAGGCATAGTCCATGCCGGTAAAAGCCTGCCGGACCTCCAGATGGAGAAGACCGGGAATCTTGCCAACCAGCGGCTCCAGAACGGAAGCGATCAGCTTCACAGCGTCAGGCTTATCAACGTCCTCCTTCAGGGTATACAGTACGATATGCTTTACCATAAGATTCCTCCTAGAAAAAATACCGGGGCTGCAAGCGCAACCCCGGTATGGCGTTAAATAATTACTCAGCCTCTTCCTCAGCGGTCTGCTCCAGCAGAGCGCGGATGGACAGGGAGATGCGCTTGTTCTCAGCGTCAACATCGGTGATCTTGACCTGAACATCCTGGCCCTCAGCCAGAA
>JAXJVC010000178.1:0-2541 GCA_036308745.1 Oscillospiraceae bacterium
CGCCCGGTCATAATTGGACATACGGCCCCGCCGCCTGGACACCGGATGGGGCAAATACAGGATATCGTCATATTTGTGATCATATTCTCCGAAGGGCATATATCCTCCTATGCCTTATGGCCGCCGATTTGTTTGTTTCTATCCATGGAAGTAGCTCCCTCCTCCAGATTCATACCCTTGAGGATGGCGTTTTTTCCGTACTTTTTTTGAATGGTCAGCACCGCTTTCTGACGGCGTTTTTCCCGTTCCAGAGCCGCATCCTCCGCTTCCCGGCGCTTTTGCTGGGCTTCCAGGTCGGAGAACAGATCCAGCTGTTCCTCTCCATAGTCCTGGCTGGCCATGCATTCCGGCAGGACCCTGGCCGCCGTCAGGGTAATCCGTCGCACCAGCAGGCTGGGATCCACGATCCGGTCATACAGGGCCATCACCGCCTCGGTGATGAGGGCTGTGGAGGAATTCAGCCGGAGCAGGTTGGCAGTGCCGTGGGCGTGCTTGGGAATTTTCCGGCCGTAGTGGTCCGTAACCACCGGGCCGGTATAGTATTTCCGGATCTCCGGGTCTGTCAGATTTTCAATATCATAGCCGATGGTCAGGGTTATCTGGTCTGTCACCAGCCCCTTGTCCACTAGGTCCAGCACCAGCAGGTCCGTCATTTCCCGGACGATGAGCTTTGCCTTCCGGGCGGTGTAGGGGCAGTGCAGCACCTGGCCGGAGCAAAGGCTGTTGGATTGGGGCTTATAGGCCTTGATATCCCCAATGGTACAGCTTTCCCAGCCCCAGGCATGGTCGATGAGCAGCTCCGCGTTGACACCGAAGAGCTTATACAGCAGGTCCTCATTGTGGAAACCGTTGGGGTCCCCGATGGAGCACCGGGCCACATCCCCCATGGTAAACAGGCCGTTCTTCTCCAGCTTCCGGGCATAGCCCCGACCCACTCGCCAGAAGTCTGTCAATGGTCGGTGGTTCCACAATAGCTTCCGGTAGGACAGTTCGTCCAGCTCCGCAATACGGACCCCATCCTTGTCCGGCTCTACGTGCTTGGCCACGATATCCATGGCCACCTTACACAGGTACAAATTGGTGCCAATGCCCGCCGTGGCTGTGATGCCGCTGTATTTCAGCACATCCTGGATGATCTGCCGGGCAAAATCATGGGGTGTCAGGCCGCTGGTCTTCAGGTAGGGGGTCACATCCATGAAGACCTCATCAATGGAATAGACATGGATATCCTCCGGAGCCACATACTTGAGGTAGATCTCATAGATCCGTGCGCTGGTCTCCATATAATAGGCCATCCGGGGCGGGGCGGTGATATAGTCGATCTCCAGGGAGGGATCGGCATTCAGCGACCTGGCATCCCAGGACTTTCCTGTAAATTCGTTGCCCGGAGCCTTGGTCCGGCGCAGGGCGTTGGCTTCCCTTACTTTCTGCACTGCCTCAAAGAGCCGGGCCCGGCCGGGGATGCCGTAGGATTTCAGGCTGGGAGAGACCGCAAGACAAATGGTCTTTTCTGTGCGGCTGGCATCGGCCACCAGCAGATTGGTGGTCAGAGGATCCAGCCCCCGCTGGATGCACTCCACAGAGGCATAGAAGGACTTTAGGTCAATGGCAATATAGTATCGCTGTCTGGCCAACTTCCATACCTCCCTTGCAGCTTATTTTTTTCGGATGGGATGCCGGATAACCGTCTTCCACTTTTCCGGGGCCACTTTCCGGGCGTCACTGAGATAGATCTCGTGGTGGAGCCTGCCGCCGGAGAAGTCGTTTTCATAGCCCATTTCCTCCAGATACCCATCCATCACCGCCACTGTGACAGGTTCGTCGTCAAAAGGTCCCAGATGGAGGATCTGCACGCACAGGCCCTCATCGATGGTTAAAAATTCCGCGGCGGAGCAATCCAGCTTCTTCTTTTTCGCAGCTTCCTGCACTGCCCAGTCAAACTCTGCCTTCGTCACAAAGTCCGGCAGCCGGATGACAGAAATCCAATGGAACGTGCTTTTATCGGCATAGTTCACGCCTTCCTCGCCCTCCTGCCACCAGAAGCCCTCCAGGGGCGGCACCACAAAATCGTAGTATCCCTCCATCCGGTGGTCACCCTTTTTGCTCATTTTGATGGTATAAGCCACCGCGTAGAGAACGCCGATGGCCTGCTGATAGGCTCCGCCTTCTTCATTGGGATCGCCCTGACCCCGGACGGCAGTGTAGTTTGCCCGGGGAACCGTTACAAGCTGAGGCTTGGTTTTCGGCATATAAAATTCCTTGTATTCTTTCTTGAAATCAAAGGGCATATGTTCTCGCTCCTTTATTGTTTCCTTTGGAAAATCCAAAAATTACGTCTCAATTTTGAGTGGGAGGGTCATGCCCTCCCCTATGAACATTATAAAACATCTGTTCTATTTTGTCAACGTTTCAAAGAATTTTCCATTTTTCAAAAATAGGGATCGACAAACATCCCCTGCCGTGCTAGTATGTCTACATCCGATATGTCGAGTGTCGACATATCAAGCAACGACACATCTAGCGGCGACATATCGAGCTGCA
>JAXJVC010000179.1:0-2027 GCA_036308745.1 Oscillospiraceae bacterium
GAGTTCCCCTACACCCTGATCTGGTCCAAGCCCGGTATGCCCAAGTTTGTCTGCATCGAGCCCTGGCACAGCCTGCCTTCTCCTGAGAATGGCACTTCCGACTGGAATGAAAAGCCCGCAGCTGCGGTCCTCCAGCCCGGTGAAGCCTGGAGCTGCACCCTGAGCACCTCCTTCGTTCGCTGAGATACCGATAAGAAATACCGCTCCGGAAGGAGCGGTATTTTTTTACAAATATTTTTCCGGAAACTGTCACCTTTTTCCTGGGCCCGGCGTCTATATTATACAGACAACGATTGAAAAGACCGGTCAATTCGATTAGTATGAAGCTGAAAGAGAAAGGAGCTTGGTTATGACCAAACAGGAATTCAGCCGGTGCATCCATGACCACGAAAAGGCCATGTACGCACTGGCTTACGGAATAGTAAAAAACCAGGAGGACGCAGCGGATGTTGTCCAGGATGCCATTGTGAAGGCCTATACGTCTCTGGATTCCCTGCGGGATCCGAAGCTGTTCAAGCCCTGGATTCTGCGCATTGTCCACAATACTGCCATGAGTTTTCTCCGGGGCCGACGGGATACGGAGGATCTGGAGGAGCAGTACGATCTGGCAGCTCCCGATCCGGGCGTTGACCAGGAAACCAGACTGACCGTCTGGGAGGCAGTCAATCAGCTGAAGATGCCCTACCGGCTGGTTCTGGTTTTATATTACTATGACGGCTGCTCTGTGGGCCACATCGCGGCCATCACAGCCACTCCCGTTGCCGCCGTCCGCCAGCAGCTCTCCCGGGGCCGTAAAATGCTGGCCAAACTTCTGAACAAGGAGGATTTTTTAAGATGAAAGATTTTGATCAGTACATTGAGAATTCCATTGCCAAGGAGGATATCCCTATGCCCAAACACTTCCACGCTCAGGTGGAGAACACCCTCTCCGATCTGCCTGAGGTTACCGCTATGCCCGCCCGCCGCCGGATGCCCCGGTTTTTGACCAGTGCCGCCTGCTTCTTCTTCACGTTCTTCATGCTCCTTCCCAATGTGAGTCCGGTCTACGCCAGCGCCGCTTCCCAGATTCCTGTGATCGGCACTCTGGTGGAGGTGTTCACCATCCGTGACTATGACTACCGGGATCAGAACCATGAACTGCTGGCAGAAGTCCCCGCTGTCAGCGTTCCCGGCGGCGGTGCGGGAGAAGAGAAAATCAATGAAGACGCCCGGGACCTGGTGGAGAAGATCGTGAAGGACTTCTACGGTACTTTGGAGGATGGCCCCAATTCTGTGAATGTCACCTATGAGACGGTGACCAATACTTCCGAATGGTTCACCCTGAAGCTTAACGTGGAAGAAGTCCAGGCCAGCGGCGCGATCCGCAATGTGTATTACCATATTGACCGTGCCACCGGCAATTTTGTCACTCTGGGTGACCTGTTCGATGCCGAAGGCCGCCGGTTCCTGTCTCAGCAGGTTCTGAAGCAGATGAATGACACCGATTACTTCCCTGAGGAACTGCCGGAGGTACTGTCTGAGCAGCAGAACTTCTACTTCGAAAACGGCGATCTGGTGCTGGTCTTCGATGAGTACACCATTGCGCCCGGTTTCATGGGTGCCCCCAGCTTTACCATCCCCGCGGAAGCCTGTCAGAAGTATCTGGCATAACGGAAAGATTGGAACAGGAAAAAAGACCGCTCCGGTTGGAGCGGTCTTTTGTTATCAATTGGGATCCGGTAGGAATCGGGCTGCCCACCCAGGGGTCATACAGTTACCGCAAAGGGGGAGTCCCGCAATGGATCTCAGCCCTGCTGAGCCATTTCCTTCAGAGCGTCCTTACGGGAGAAGTTTGCACGGCCCTTCTCGTCGAAGCCCATGAACTTGACCCAGGTCATGTCGCCCAGGTTCAGAACGTCTTCGACCTTTTCCACACGGCGGTTCTCCAGCTTGGAGATGTGAACCATGCCGTCGTGGCCGGGAGCGATCTCGACGAAGGCACCGATGGGCAGGATGCGAACGACCTTGCCGTAGTACAGCTTGCCAAC
>JAXJVC010000180.1:0-4192 GCA_036308745.1 Oscillospiraceae bacterium
ATTTACACCCCTTCTCAGGTGAAGATGCGTGTGTACATCATCGACGAGGTTCACATGCTATCCATTTCGGCCTTCAATGCCCTCCTGAAGATCATTGAGGAACCGCCGGAGCATCTGCTGTTTATTCTGGCCACCACGGAGCTTCACAAGGTCCCGGCTACCATCTTGTCACGGTGCCAGCGGTTTTCTTTCCGCCGCATCAGCCAGGAGGATATCGCCGCCCGGCTGCAGTTTGTGGCTTACCAGGAGAATATCGACCTGGACGACGGGGCGGCCCGGGTTCTTGCCCGGCTTGCCGACGGCGGTATGCGCGACGGCCTGAGCCTGCTGGATCAGTGTGCCTCCGCAACTACCGGAGAGCTGACGGCAGAGCGGGTCTATGCCTGTCTGGGTATTGCCGGCGAGCAGAAATGCGGCGAGCTGATGGGTTATATCGCTGCCCATAATACGAAAAGTACCCTGGAACTGTTCAACCGGCTTTATACCGAGGGTAAAGACCTTTCTGCTATGATGGATGAGCTGGCCTGCCTGTGCAGGGACCTGCTGGTGATGAAAACTGCCGGCGGGGCGGGAATTACCATGCTCTCCGGTGTGGCATCGGACAGGGAAGTATTAGAGCTGACCAAGCAGCTTTCCAGCGCAGAGCTTGTACGGATGATGAATCTGATCCAGGCAACCCTGTCGGGCTTTACCAGAAGTGCCAGCCGGCGGATGGATGCGGAGCTGTGCCTGCTGGAAATGTGCCAGCCGGAGCTGAGTCTGGATGCCAAAGCACTGAATGCGCGGCTGACCCGGTTGGAGGAACAACTGAAAAGCGGACAGTTTGTGGTGTCCGCACCGGCCCAAAAGGCAGCTAAGGTGCAGGAAACGGATGATTACGATGACGATCGTCCGCCGCTGCCGGGAGATGAGGATGCCCCGCCTTCGGAGGAGGAACCTGCTGTACAGCAGACTGAGACCCCGGTGGGTTTCTGGTCGGAGCTGTGCGGCGCGGTTCGAAAGGAATTGAAGCCCCCTATTTCCGGCTTCTTTGCGGCGACCCCCAACGCGCCTGTTCAGGGTGCTTTGATGGGAAATACCCTGGAGCTTCGCTGCAGCAATTCTTTCACCGCTCAGATGCTGGACAGGCCGGATATTCTGGAAGTGGTGTCCCGGAAGGCTTCTGCCATGATGGGAAGACCCATTCGTGCTGTACCGGTGGATATCACCGCAAAGCCTGCCGGAAATCCCCGGATGGAGCAGCTGATGAACTTCGGCAGGGCACACAGCGATATCGTAAAGATCAAAGAGTAAATCATGTCATTCCGAGCCAGTCCGAAGATTGGCGTGGGAATCCCCATCAACAAAGGAGGGTGCCACGTCGCTTTGTTCCTCGCAATGACAATAGAATAATAGGATAGGAGATAATTTCAATGGCAAAAGGTGGATTCCGTGGCGGTATGCCCGGTGGTATGAATCAGGCTGCGATGATGAAGCAGGCCCAGAAGATGCAGCAGGAGATGTTGCGGATGCAGCAGGAGCAGGAGGCCAAGACCTTCACTGCCAAGGCAGGCGGCGGCATGGTCAGCGCTACTGTCAACGGCAAGCATGAGCTGGTAGGTTTGGAGATCAATCCCGAGGCAGTGGATCCTGATGATGTGGAGATGCTGCAGGATATGGTCATGGCTGCTGTTAACGAAGCTATGCGCACCGCTGATGCTGAGGCTGCTAACAATATGTCCCGGCTCACCGGCGGTCTGAACCTGGGCGGCCTGTTCTAAGGGGGAAGTATGCAGTTTTTTCCTGCTGCTTTGCAAAATTTAGCGGACCAGTTTGCCCGGCTGCCCGGCATTGGCGGCAAGACCGCCCAGCGACTGGCATTTCATGTGCTGGGCCTGCCCCTGGAGGATGCAGAAAGCTTTGCTGAGGCCATCCTGGAAGCCAAGAAGCAGGTCCATACCTGCCCACGGTGCCAGAACCTGACGGACAGGGAAATCTGTCCCATCTGCGACGATGACCTGCGGGATCAGGGACTGATCTGCGTGGTGGCTGAGCCGAAGGATGTGATCGCTATGGAGCGGTCCCGGGAGTTCCGGGGGGTCTACCATGTGCTTCACGGAGTGATTTCCCCTCTGAATCATGTGACCCAGGACGATATCAAGATCAAGGAACTGCTGATGCGGGTGGGGTCCGGTGAGGTTCGGGAGGTCATTATGGCTACCAACCCGGATACCGAGGGCGAAGCCACTGCTATGTACATTTCCCGGCTTCTGCGGCCCATGGAGGTCAAGGTGACCCGGCTTGCCTACGGTGTTCCCGTGGGAAGCCAGCTGGAATATGCCGACGAGGTTACTCTGTCCCGGGCGCTGGAAGGCAGACAAGAGATATAAGCCCATAAAAAATACGAGATATCAGATATGCTTTTCATGGCAGTTATCTGATATCTCGTTTTTTACGTTGTTTCTTTTTTGGGAAGCTGGGAGATGATCACGGCGGCAAACACAAGGCCGCAGCCCAGCAACTCCCAGGGAGTCATGGTCTCCTTCAGGATCAGCCAGCCGCACAGGGCAGCAATCACGGATTCCAGACTCATGATCAGAGAGGCAGTGGTGGGTTCCAGATACTTCTGACCCACGATTTGCAAAGAATAGGCCACGCCCATGGAGAGGATACCGGCATAAGCCAGGGGCAGGGAGCAGGCCAGGATATTGCCTATATCTACGGTTTCCGTAAAAACCATGAAGGGGATGGACAGGACGGTCACCACCAGGGCCTGGACACAGTTCAGGCGAACACCGTCCAGGTCACCGGCCAGACGGTCGATGCAGGTGATCTGCACCGCGTAAGCCAGGGCGCAGCCAGCCAGCAGGATATCTCCGATGTTGATCTGAGACACGCCCATGCAGCTCAGCAGGTAAAGACCGACAACAGCCAGTCCTACGCTGAACCAGGCGGATTTTCCGGGTTTCTGTCCCAGGAACAGTCCCAGAATGGGAACCAGAACGATGTACATGGCAGTGAGGAAGCCTGCCTTACCTGCGTCGGTATACACAAGGCCCACCTGCTGCAGACTTGCTGCGGCAAACAGGGCAAGGCCGCAGATCAGACCGGATCGCCACAGTCTGGGGTCCAGCCACCGCTTCAGAGCACCGGGCTTCCGGTCAAAGAGGAAGGAGACAGGAATCAGAAATAATACTGCCAGGCCGCAGCGGATGGCCTGAAAGGTAAAGGGGCCGATCAGCTCCATGCCCATGCTCTGGGCAATGAATGCGGAACCCCAGATAATGACAGCCCCGAAAAGAGTGAGGCTGCCTTTGAGTCGTTTGTTCATAAAAAATCACCGCCGCCCACTTTACCATAATTTGACGAAGAATGCAATAGCCGCCGCAGGATTATATGCTTGCATTCGCAACTAATGATTGCATTTTCTTAGGGCTGTGGTATAATGTTCAAAAATACCTTTAGGAGGTTGACTATGGAAGAAATCAAAAAGATCCGCAGCCGCGAAGAGATTCCTATGGAGGACAGATGGGCTACCGAAGACCTGTTTGCCACCGATGAACTCTGGGAGCAGGAGCTGGCTACTGTTGCTGCCGACCAGCAGGAACTGGCAGGCTATGCCGGCCGTTTGGCGGAAAGCGCCGAGACCCTTTTGGCATACCTGACTAAAATGGAGCAGGTCAATGTCAAGGGGGATATGCTGGCCAACTACTGCATGCGCAAGTCCGACGAGGATACCCGCAACGCCACCTATCAGGCCATGAAGGGCAAGTTCATGTCCGTTTATGTGGGGCTGGAGGCTGCCTGCAGCTTTGAGACTCCTGAGATCATGGCCATCTCCGATGAGACCATGGACAGCTTCTACGCTGCCTGCCCCGGTCTGGAACGTTACCGCCGTTACCTGAACAATGTCCGCCGGATGAAAGAGCATACCCTGTCCGCTGCTGAGGAGAAGCTGCTGGCTTCTGCCGGTGAGATTTCCCAGACCCCCAGCAATGTCTACGGTGCCTTTGGCAATGCGGACATGAAGTATCCTGCTGCCGCTGACGCAGAGGGAAACCTCCATCCTCTCAGCAACGGCACCTTTGTCAGCCTGGAAGAAAGCAGCGACCGTGTCCTGCGAAAGAACGCCTACGAGAACCTGTATCATACCCTGGGCGGCTTCAAGAACACCGCTGCCGCTCTGCTGAACGGCCAGAATAAGCAGCTGAAG
>JAXJVC010000181.1:0-1858 GCA_036308745.1 Oscillospiraceae bacterium
CCGTTTCCGACGGCGCAGGTAACCCGGTTTGCTATCTGACGATTTCTGTGGGTGACTATTCCGGCGATATCAGTGTGACACCTCCGGGTGGCGTTGCGCTGGATCCCAATCAGCAACTGGTTCTGAATGTCACACCCAACACCGAATATCGGTACACATATTTCAAACTGGATCCAAACAAAGTATATACCAACACAAGCTTTGCGGTTGCCCCAAATCCCTGAAAGGAGGCCCCCAATGAAAACGATGAAACACTTTGATTTACGACGGGTACTGGCGCTCCTTTTGGTGATATCTATGCTTTTAACCGGCAATGTGGGCTTGATCACTGCTTACGCTGCTGCGGATGGCGACACCTGTGATGGGGAGGACCATACCCAGGGGAGTGCCGTGAGCAGTCAGGAAAATATCCGGGTTTGCAGTTGTGATCCTGCGCCTGTGGAAGGCGAGGGACATGGCGAAGGGTGTGCGTTCTACGTTGCGCCTGCTGAGCCGGAGAAAGTCTGCACCTGTGATCCTGCGCCTGCGGAAGGCGAGGGACATGGCGAAGGGTGTGCGTTCTACGTTGCCCCCGCTGAGCCGGAGAAAGTCTGCACCTGTGATCCTGCGCCTGCGGAAGGCGAGGGACATGGCGATGGGTGTGCGTTCTACGTTGCACCCGATGACCAGGAAAAGCGTCCGACGGTGGATGGTGACCAGGTGGAGAACGGTCAGCTCCAAGCGCCCGGAGTATCCGCGGCAGAGGATGGCGGGCCGGTAATGACCGCTGCGTTTTACCAAACCATCGACCGCGAGAATATAAAGCTGGAATTAGGCAGCGGGGTAAATCGAATTGAAAACTGGGAAAAGGATGCCCTTCAGTATTTAAAACTGTCACTTTCCGGACTGGGTGATCTTTCTGAGGGAGAGCAATACCGGCTGGTAATCTCCATGGACTCCGCCGTCAGCATTCAGGACTTTGTCGGCGACAAAGGCTACAGCTGGTCTTCTAAAACAGCCTTTACTGCCAATGCTGCTATCCCGGTGAATCTGAATGGCACCTACCAGACAAATGCCTGCACTGCCGTATTCGATATTGCTCCGGAAATCAGCGAAGTGGATCTCCCACTGACAGTGGAATATGACTGGGCGATCTGGAATCAGAACAAGGGCGCGGAGTTGGGCTATTCCACGGAATACTTAAGTACGCCTGCCCCGCTTCTGACGCTGGAGCTGCGGAAAGTGAGCACCGACGGAGCTGAAACGGCGGTAAATACGCTGAAGCTGGATGGTGCAACCGCCGGGACCGAGGGCCAGAAAACCTCCGGATATAGTTCAAGCCTTATTGGTGACAGTCCTGCATCCGGATTAAACGCATCCCAGACCCTTAAGATTCGCTATGCCGTAAACAAAGATTACCTTTGCCAGGGGTATAAAATTGTGATTTCTCTGCCTTATTATACCCATACGGACGGCAAAGTGTATGCGATGGTGTTTGACGAAAGCCAGGACAGCTTCTCGGTGACCGGCGGCAAAGCAAATATCAAAAAGGAATATGGGATAGATCCGGAAACAGGCGCCAATACGGTTACCCTTACCTTCCCCGGCATCTACTACACAAGTGCAAACTTCTCTCATGTTGGATACCGGCTGCCTGATGTCACGGAACTCGATCAATTGCGGCAAACCTTTGACTTTACAAACGGAACGATCACAGCTTACGTTGGTGACGCTGTAATCGGAAGTCATAGTTTTTCTACGAAAATGTATCCCAGCGCTGCAGAAATCCGGGCTGTGAAAACCCAGAGCGGCATGGCATCTGTTGTGGCAGGGGACCATATCACATTCCTGAGTACATTTGCCATCCAAAACGCGGGCA
>JAXJVC010000182.1:0-3220 GCA_036308745.1 Oscillospiraceae bacterium
CTCCATTTGGTGGTTCCCGCAGCCCGTTCGCAGGCGGTATAGGGAATGAACTTGGTCTCGTAGCCCACCCAGGCAAAAATGCCCTTGGAGAAACGGTGGTATTCCCCAAGCTCCAGAATGCTGTCCCGGACACTTCTGCGGAAGGTGCGGAAGTCGCTGGCATCGGGCTGGAGGGTCACATCGGACAGCTTATTGATGATGGCGTAGAAACTCTTTTTGAAGAAGGACAGCACCTTGCCCTCGCCCCGGCGGTCCTGGTAAGCAGCCACCACATCATACTGGGGTTCTTCTTCCAGAATTTGCACCATATCCCGGACGATCTCGGGACGCTGCTGCAGGTCGGCATCGATCAGGCTGATATATTCGCCACTGGCGTGGTGCAGTCCTGCGTAGAGTCCTGCTTCCTTGCCGAAGTTCCGGGAGAAGGATACGACCTTGACCGGGCATTTCTGGGCGGCGTGGAGCTTTCTCAGATTGTGAAGGGTGGCGTCCCGGCTGCCGTCGTCAATAAAAACGATCTCATAGTCATAGCCGCAGTCATGGAAGGCGGAGATCACAGCCTCCTGAAAAGCGGCCACATTTTCCGCTTCATTGTAGCAGGGGACCACCAGGGATAGTTTCATTTTGGATCAACTCGCTATACATAGGATACGCCTATTATATGTGTTTTTTATTCCAGCGTCAACACGAAATTCCGGTTGACAGAACAAAGAAAATATGATAACTTATCTTGGAAAAGGCGCAGAAAGGGAGTTTCCCGATGAAAAACCAGCACAGAGAACAGCCGGATGGTGCGAGGCTGGGTGGTTAGTCGGTGATTGTCGCCCCGGAGCCTGCTTCCTGAAAGATCAGTAGGGTAGCACGGGTATGCCCGTTACAGCTTATGAGTGCCCGAAAGGGAATTCAGGTGGTACCGCGGAAATTATGTATTTTTCGCCCTGAGAGTTTTCTCTCAGGGCGTTTTTATTTTAAGAAGGTGATATCAATGGATCCTATCAGATCCATCTCCGTAGTGCATTGCAAAAGGAAAGGAATTTAATTTTGCAGGAATGCACAGAAATGGAGAAAAAATATGCTTAGATTAAGACCCTATAAAGAATGTGATGCAAAGACCATTGTGTCCTGGTGTAAGGATGAGAAGAGCCTCCGCAGATGGAGTTCTGACCGGTATGACCACTATCCCATCACACCGGATGACATGAACAAAAAATATTTCGACTGCAATGGGGACTGCCCCGAGATGGACAACTTCTATCCCATGACCGCCTTTGATGAAAGTGGTGTTGTGGGACATCTGATTATGCGCTTTACCGATGCGGAAAAGCGATTCCTGCGCTTTGGTTTCGTCATTGTGGATGATTCCAAACGGGGCAAGGGCTACGGCAAGGAAATGCTTCGGCTGGCGATTCGGTATGGCTTTGAGATTTTGAAGGCCGAACAGGTCAACCTCGGCGTGTTTGATAACAATATGCCTGCCTACCATTGCTACAAAGCTGCGGGCTTCCGGGATGTGGAAGTGGCGGAAAAGGAAGTGTTCCGGGTCAATGATGAAATCTGGACCGTTTTGGAACTGGCAATTGAAAAAGAAGAATATTTGAAATTCGCATAAGGAGAGTAAAGGAATATGGCAAGAGAATTACCCAAGGTCTATGAGCCTCAGCAGGTTGAGTCTCGGATCTATGATATGTGGCAGGAAGGCGGCTACTTCCATGCCGAAAAGGATGAAAGCAAGAAGCCTTTCACCATCGTGATGCCGCCCCCCAACGTCACCGGTCAGCTGCACATGGGCCACGCAATGGATGCGACCCTGCAGGATACCCTGATCCGCTTCAAGCGTATGCAGGGCTACAACGCTCTGTGGATCCCCGGTGTTGACCACGCAGGCATCGCCACTCAGATTAAGGTGGAAGAGGAGCTGCGTGTGAAGGAGGGTCTGACCCGCTACGACCTGGGCCGTGAAAAGTTCCTGGAGCGGGTCTGGGACTGGAAGCATAAGTACGGCAACCGAATCGTGGAACAGCAGAAGAAGCTGGGCGCAAGCTGTGACTGGGACCGTGCCCGGTTCACCATGGACGAGGGCTGCTCCAAGGCAGTCCGTGAGGTCTTTGTCTCCCTGTATGAAAAGGGACTGATTTACAAGGGCAGCCGTATTATCAACTGGTGCCCCCACTGCGTTACCGCCCTGTCTGACGCGGAAGTCGAGTATGTGGATAAGCCCGGCAATCTGTGGCACATCCGCTATCCTCTGGCAGACGGTTCCGGCGAAGTGGTGGTGGCTACCACCCGTCCTGAGACCATGCTGGGCGATACCGGTGTCTGCGTCAACCCCAACGACGAGCGTTACGCCCACATCGTTGGCAAGAAGGTCATCCTGCCCCTGGTGAACAAAGAGATCCCTGTGGTGGCGGATGACTATGCCGAGATGGATTTCGGTACCGGCTGCGTCAAGATGACCCCCGCTCATGACCCCAACGACTTTGAGGTGGGCCTGCGCCATAACCTGGAGGTCATCCGGGTCCTGGATGACAACGGCAAGGTCAATGACCTGGGCGGTAAGTATGAGGGCATGGACCGTTACGATGCCCGTAAAGCAATCGTTGCCGATCTGGAAGCTGGCGGGTATCTCGTGAAGATCGAGGAGCATGCCCACAACGTGGGTACCTGCTACCGCTGCCATAAGGACGTGGAGCCCATCATCTCTGCCCAGTGGTTCGTGAAGATGAAGCCTCTGGCTGAGGAAGCCATTCGCGTCGTCAAGGAAGGGGAGACCAAGTTCGTTCCCGACCGCTTCAGCAAGACCTACATGAACTGGATGGAGAATGTCCGTGACTGGTGTATTTCCCGTCAGCTGTGGTGGGGCCATCAGATCCCTGCCTGGACCTGCGCTGACTGCGGCCATATTACTGTTTCCCGTGAGGATGCCTGCCAGTGCGAGAAGTGTGGCAGCACCCGGATCACCCGGGAAGAGGACGTGCTGGATACCTGGTTCTCCTCCGCCCTGTGGCCCTTCGAGACCCTGGGCTGGCCCGAAAAGACCGAGGATTATAACTATTTCTATCCCACCGATGTGCTGGTCACCGGCTATGACATCATTTTCTTCTGGGTTGCCAGAATGATTTTCTCCGGCTGTGAGCACACCGGCAAGACTCCCTTCCACACTGTCCTGATCCACGGCCTGGTCCGTGACAACCAGGGCCGGAAGATGAGTAAGTCTCTGGGC
>JAXJVC010000183.1:0-2168 GCA_036308745.1 Oscillospiraceae bacterium
CAGGCTTTGGCGATGGACACAATATCGGTGACATTGGGAGAAAGCTTGATAATGACAGGCTTGGTGGTGACAGCCTTGACGGCCCGGGTCACTTCCGCGGCAGCTTCCGGCTGTGTGCCGAAGCTCATGCCGCCGCCGTGGACATTGGGACAGCTGACGTTGACTTCCAGCCAGCCAACCTGTTCCTCTTTGTCCAGCTTTTCGCAGGTGTAGGCATAGTCCTCCACGGAAAATCCGGAGACATTTGCCATGACCGGCTTGTGGAAGCATTGCTTCAGTTTGGGCAGTTCCTCCGCAACCACCTTCTCCACACCGGGGTTCTGCAGACCCACGGCATTGATCATGCCGGCGGTGCATTCCGCGATCCGGGGAGTAGGATTGCCAAAGCGGGGATCCTTGGTGGTACCCTTGAAGGAGAAGGTGCCCAGCTCGTTGATGTCGTACAGCTCGGCGTACTCATAGCCGTAGCCGAAGGTGCCGGATGCGGGGATCACAGGGTTACTGAGCTCGATGCCGCACAGATTGACCGTTAAGCTTCCCATAAGATCTCCTCCTTCTTCATAACGGGGCCGTCCTTGCAGATGCGCTTGTAGCCGGTGAGGGTCTTGCAGGAGCAGCCCATGCAGGCGCCGAAGCCGCAGCCCATTCGCTCTTCAAAGCTCATCTGACCGGAGGTGGCAGATGCCCGGTAAACGGCCTTCAGCATAGGCTCGGGGCCGCAGGTGTAGAAATAAGTATAGTCCATGGCCTCCAGGGCAGTGGTAACGAAGCCCTTCATGCCGTAGGAGCCGTCCACAGTGGTCACCGTGACGGCACAGCCCAGGGCCTTGAATTCCTCTTCGTAGAAGATTTCGCTCTGGGTATTGAAGCCCAGGATCACGGAAACTTCCTTGCCCTGCGCCAGCAGCTTCTTTGCCAGGTTGTACATGGGAGGTACGCCCACGCCGCCGCCCAGCAGGACAGGCTTGTCCCCGGCAAGAGTCAGGTCATAGCCGTTGCCGAGACCGGTGAGGATATCCAGCTTGGCGCCGGGAGCCATCTTGCTCATGGCCTCAGTACCCTTGCCCACCACCTTGTAGACAATGGTCAAGGTATCGCCGTCGTAGTCGCAGACGGAGATGGGGCGGCGCAGGAACATTCCATCCAGCTGGATGTTCACGAACTGGCCCGGTGCGGTAATGGCGGAGGTATCGCCCGCCAGAACCATTTTGTATACACAGTCCGTCAGCGCGGTGTTGCTGACGATCTGGAAAATGCTTTGTTTCATGGGGTCTCCTTTCGGGATGGATTTTGTGGACTGTTTGCTTTTGCCGTGGTGATAGAAGCAATCAGCTTCCGGCGGATGGTACCGCACCTGTTTTTCAGAAATGTATATTGTTCCCAGGAAAGCTTTTTCTTCCGCAAAAGAATTTCCAGCCAGTATTCTGACTCAGAGCTTTCCTTCAGGGATATTTCCAGCTTGCTGATGAAGTCCGCCCGGCTTTGGGCATATCTTGCTTCGTGTAGGTTCGCCCCGATAGATGAGGAACTGCGCAGGAGCTGATTCACATATACCGAACAGCCTTTGATCTCATCGCAGATGTCAGAAACAGCGATGGCAAAATCGATGCTTTCCTCCCTGAGCTGATTCTTATTCTCGGCCATGACATCCATCCTTTTGTCGATATATGGGCGTTGCCCATTCGATATATTTGTTTCCCGAATTCGATATATCGCTTCGCGATTCGATATGATATACATCCCCTCTCGCCCCGCAGGGCATATCGAGTGTTTACACATATCGAACGCGTAGCGTATATCGAAAATCCCGGAAGGGGATTTATATCGAGCCTTTAGGCGTCAATGGTAGAAATGGTCAGGGTAGTCTCTTCCAGAACATCCAGCAGGACCTTAACAGTATCCAGAGCAGTGAACATGGTCACGTTGTACTCGGTAGCGATCTGGCGGAGCTTGCTGCCGTCGCCGGAGGTGGCTGCGGGATCCTGGGTGTTGATGAAGTAGGCGATGTGGCCCTGGCGAATGGCGTTGGGGATCTCCTCGCTGCCGTCGCTGATCTTGCCCAGAGCGTGGGTACGGATGCCATTGCGCTTCAGGAACATGGCGGTACCCATGGTAGCCTCGATGTTGAAGCCCAGCTGGTAGAACCGGCGGATCAGGGGCAGAGCCTC
>JAXJVC010000184.1:0-9471 GCA_036308745.1 Oscillospiraceae bacterium
AGCTCCCGGATATTCCCGTCCGTGACCTGACCGCTTTCCAGATAATTCTCCAGCAGCGCCTCGTCACACATTGCGCACATTTCCGCAATTTCGTCCTTTTCCGCCCCAAAATCCACGCATCCGGAGCCAAGTTGGGTCTGCAATTGGGCGAGGATCTTCTTTTTTTCCGTCCCCGGCAGATCCATTTTGTTGATAAACAGGAAAGTCGGCACCTGGTACCGCTCCAAAAGCCGCCAAATCGTCATGGTATGCGCCTGAATCCCGTCGGTTCCGCTGATAATCAGCACCGCGCAGTCCAGAATCGGCATAGTCCGCTCCGCCTCGGCAGAAAAGTCCACGTGTCCCGGAGTATCGACAAGGGTGATCTCCCGGTTTTCCGTCTCCAAGCGTGCCTGCTTTGAAAAAATCGTGATTCCCCGCGCCCGTTCCAGGCTATGGGTGTCGAGAAAGGCATCTTTGTGGTCCACCCGTCCCAAAATTCGCCTCGCTCCGCCAACATACAGCAGCGCCTCACTCAAAGTCGTCTTTCCCGCATCCACATGGGCCAGCAAGCCAATGGTACATGGTTTTTTCTGTTGTTCGGGCACAAAAAATGCCCCCTCTCATGGATAATTTAAGGTATTATACCATGAAAGGGGACTTTCGTCGATAGATTTTCTTGATTTTCAGCGAAATGGTAATTGTGATAGCCAAAGATTCCGGCAATCCGACAATGGCCGGCCTGGATCAGATGGCCAGTCAATTGGCTTGCTTGCATATCATCGACAATGACGCTGGGGGTAATCGAGATTTTTGTAGTAGTTACTGCAAAAAATCACCGGGACATAACCAGTTCGCCTTGTATCCCGTTATTTATCTGTTATCTGAGAAAACGCCAGGCATTATAGCAGCTGATGCCGATAATAACCAAAATCAATCCGGCAAACAGCTTGTCAACCATTGCCGTATTCAGCTTTTTGTTGACCTTTCTGCCTACCATACCACCAGCAATGCCGCCAAGAACCATAACCACCAGCCAGCTCACATGGAACTGAGGTACGCTTGCAGTCACAAGACTGGTCAGCAAACTGGTAATCTGAGAGATCAGAATGATATACAGGCTGTTCTGGGCGGCAACCTTGGTTTCCATGGAGAAGAAGAAATACAGCACTACCAGATTAATGGGGCCGCCACCAATGCCCAGAAAGCTGGACATAACGCCCAGTGTCAAGCCAACAGCGATACAAACCAGAGGATTCTTCACCTGCATGGTTTTGATACGCTTCTTATTTAATGTATATATCAGAGTTGCTGCAGTTACAATCGCAAGACACACTGCCTGATATCCGCCAACACGCTCCGGCTGAGCAGCCATGGAACGCAAAATGGAGAACAGATTTTTGCCCAGAATGCCGCCAATGGCCGCACCGATGGCCAGAGGTGTACCGGTCTCGAACTTGACGAGGCTTTCCTTGGCGGACAACGCCTTTACCACAGAATAGCAAGACATACTCAGCACCGTACAACCGGAAAGAAAGCTGATTTCTGCAACGCTGGCAATTCCAAAAGCGTCCAGCAGAGGCTTAATAATCACACCGCCGCCAATACCGCAGATCGCACCAACAACAGAAGCGCCAAAGGCAATGAGAAGAACAAGAATTTCCATAGTATCCTCCACATTCTAAAATGTAATGATAATACCATACTATTTTTTCATTTGAAACAGCTTCCGCAGGGGGTATATCCCGCGGCAACGGCTTCGTCATAAGAAGAAAACTCCACCCGGTTTTTGTCTGAGGGCAAATTGGCGCAGTCGGAGGTATGGACCTTCTTTGAGCTTTTGTTGCCCACATAGACCACCGCTTCTCCCGGCTCCACATCCTCCGGCTGGGCAGACTGGTTCTCCCAGGTGAAGGAGACTTCCACACCGTCGGTCTTTGCCACGATGGTCCCCAGCTTATCCGTGCGCAGAAGGGTCACCCCCGCCTGCTTCAGCCGGGACAGAGGTTCCTCGTTGGGATGGCCGTAGGTATTTCCCTCGCCAACGGAAATCACGCCGTAATCCGGATCCACCTCATACAAAAAACGGTAGCCGGTGGAGGTATCGGAACCGTGGTGACCTACCTTCAGCACATCAGCACGGACATCCATGCCGTAGTCCAGCATATCGTTTTCCGCGGCAATCTCCATATCTCCCGTAAACAGGAAGGAGATTTCGCCGTACTCTGCCTTCAGGACGATGGAGGTATCATTGGTTTCTGCGTAGGATTTTACCGGACCCAGCACGGTAAGGCCGGCGCTGCCCAGGGTCAGCGTGTCCCCGGGAGCAGGGATGGTGATCTCCAGCCGTTGCTGGTCGATGTAGTAGACAAAGTCGTCAAACACCTTGGACGCATAGGTCTTGGTGGGGGCATAGACCGCCGCCGTGGGGTATACCGCCAGCACCGAGGGCAGGCCGCCCACATGGTCCTCGTGGGCATGGGTGCAGACCACTGCCGTCAGCTCCTCCACACCCTGCTGCTCCAGATAGGACACCACAAGCTGGCCGTCCTCCCGGTTGCCGCCGTCAATAAGCAGAAACTGTCCGTCACATTCCAGAAGGATGCAGTCCGCCTGACCTACGTCGATGTAATGGACCGTCAGCCCGTCTCCCCGGGGAATGGGCGTCGCAGGCTCTATGTACACCATGCAGCCGCACAGCAGCAGGGACAGGGTCAGGAGCAAAATGATGAGTTTCTTCTTCATTTTGTCGTCAGCCCCTCATTGTTTTTGGCTTTTTTCTGCTGATCCAGCCAGATATCCATGACAAACCGGTGGGGCACCAGCTTCACCAGGAACACCTGGAACTTTACCGGGAAGCCGTGGATGGAACAGTCCTTTTTCGTTTTGTAAAGGTCCTTCAGACCGGTAGCCACCACATCTTTGGCTTCATACAGACGGTTAAAGTATTTGACTTCTCCGTCCCCATTTGTCTGGAAGGCATGGTCAAAAAATTCCGTCTTTACCCAGCCGGGATTCATCGCCATGACACGGATGCCCTTCTGCTTCAGCTCCCGGTTCATGGCCCGGCTGTAGCTGAGAACGAATGACTTGGTGGCGCCGTAGGTGGTGATATAAGGCACCGGCTGGAAAGCGGACAGGCTGTCCAGCTCCAGAATGTGGCTGCCGGGAGCCATATAGGGGATGCACAGCCGGGTCATCACCAGCAACGCCTTGCAGTTCAGGTCGATCATCCGGCAGTCATCCCGGATGGATACCTTATGGTAAGAGCCGAATTTTCCGAAGCCCGCCGCATTTACCAGCAGCTTTACATTGGGCTTCTCGGTTTCCAGCAGGGTCTCCACGGCCTCGAAGCTACTCTCCTCCAGCAGGTCCAGGACGATGGGCCGGACAGGGACCGCCGCTTCCCCCTTCAGCTTCTCCAGCGCCTCTCCCCGGCGGGCAATAGCCCAGATCTCATCCACATTCACATAGGCGGAAAGCTGCAATACAAACTCCCTGCCCATGCCGGAGCTGGCTCCGGTCACAATAGCAATGTTCATTTTTATCTCCCTTTCTGTTGGGTTTTGGCGTATTCCAGCAGTTCCTCCCGGGTATTGGGCAGTTTTTCGTCCAACACCAGACTGAGAAGCTCCTGCAGGCACTGTCCGATGGCCTTTCCCTGGAAACCCAGGGCCATCAAGTCGTTTCCGTTGATCTTCAGGTCTTTCAGGGTCAGGCAGGCATCTTCCCCGCGAAGTTCCTCCAAAAGCTGCCGGATTTCCACAAACTGTTCCATTTCCGACAGATTTCCTGTCCCTTTGCTGCCCATGTCCGCCTCCTGCAGCCGCAGAAGCCCATCCAGGGTCTCCCAGCCCAGGCGGCTGAGCTGGCGGCGGAGGGTCTTTTTGTCAGGCTCCAGGCGGGTCATATGCTTGCCGATCAGCGTCACCACCTGTTCCCGAAGGGCTGTGGGGGCCTTCAGCCGCCGCAGCACTTTGTCGGCCATTTCCGCGCTTTTTCCGGCGTGACCATAGAAGTGGCCCCGGCCCGTCTCATCCTGGGTAAAGGTGGGGATCTTGCCGATGTCGTGGAGCAGTGCCGCCCAGCGCAGGGTCAGGTCTCCAGGTACCCCGGCAGTCACATGGGCCGTGTGGGTAAACAGGTCATAGGCGTGGTGGGGGGACCGCTGGTCGAAGCCAATCATGGGGGCTATCTCCGGGATCACCTGGGCCAGGATTGGAGCGAACCGCCCCAGGTCCTCTGCATTCACCAGCGGAAGAAGTTTACATAATTCTTCAAACACCCGTTCCCGGGCCAGATTGTCCATAAGAAACGCCTGGGAATGCATGGCATCTTCCGTTTCCCGCTCCACCGCCAGGCCATACCGTACCGCAAAGCGAAGTCCCCGCAAGATCCGCAGGGAATCTTCCCGAAAGCGCACTTCGGGGTCGCCCACCGCACGTAGAATATGACGCTTCAGATCCTCCCGGCCCCCAAAGGGGTCGGCAAAGCCCCGCTTGGGCGACCAGGCCATGGCGTTGACGGTAAAATCCCGCCGGGCCAGGTCCTTTTCCACCTCCGGGACAAATTCCACCCAGTCCGGATGCCGGTTGTCCCGGTAAGTTCCTTCCGTGCGGAAAGTGGTGATCTCTACCACGCCAAAGTCCGTCACAACTCCCACAGTGCCGTGCTTTTTCCCCGCCAGCACCAACCGCCGGTCCGAAAACACAGCTTCCGTCTCTTCCGGCAGGGCCGCGGTGCACAGGTCAAAGTCATGGGGCGTTAAGCCCAGGCAGGCATCCCGGACACAGCCCCCTACGGCATAGGCGGCAAACCCGGCGTTTTCCAGGGCATCCAGGCATTGGGTCACATAGTGGGGCAGGTGCATAGGATCATTCCTTCGTCCGGGGCGCGCCCTCTCCCCGTTCCCGTTTCTGCCGGGGTACAGGCGTCAGGCTGCACAGATTTGTGGCTACCCAAATGGTAGCGGTGAGATACAAAACCCAGTGTTCCGCATGGGCCAGGGCCGTTATGCAGGAAAAAACCGCCAGCAGACCCATGGCAAGCTGCATCCGCCGCCGACCGGAGCCAACGTCAAAGGCCGCCTGATAATAGCTGAACAAGGCCAGCGTCACACCGGCAAACAATTCGTAAACATCGTCCTGCAATTGGGGATTTCCGCACCAGCCCCGGTAGCTGCAGAACATATAAATGCCGAAAAATACACAAACCAGGCAATGGAATACAAAAAACGGCCGTTTTCCCTGAAACCGGCTGATGCCCGCAGGCACCAGGGAGACTGCCGCCAGGCAGCCCACACCGGTGCGGACCCACTCCAGCTTGCTCCCGGCCTTGCCCATCATCAGCAGGGTGATGCCAATGCCCACAGCCATCAGGAATGCGCCTGCGGCGGCTTCCACACTGGGGCGGAAATTATCTGCATACCGGTTGGAGCCATCCAGCTTCCACGCTGCTACCACCGTCACCGCCGCCACTGCGGCAGTCAGCAGCCAAAGCACCACTTCCAGGGGATGCCCGGAAAGGAGCAGATTTTTTTCATCCACCGCCACCCGGTACAGCAGCCACCGCAGAGCAAAGCACACACCGCTGATGCCCAGAACCAGTATGGGAAGCTGGGTGGATTTCAGTTTGATTTTCATAGGAGATCCCTCCAAAAGTAAATTCATTTACACCTTTGCCGCCGCGGCGTTGGCTTCCTCTTCCAGTACCCGGTAGGCTACCTTACCCACCAGGGTCTTGGGCAGTTCCTTCCGGAACTCGATTTCCCGGGGCATGGCGTATTTGGCAATATGGGCAGAGCAGTATGCCAAAAGCTCCTGCTTCAGTTCCTCCGTAGGCTCCACGCCGGGCATGGGCACCACGTAGGCCTTGATCTTCTGGCCCCGGTAGTCGTCCTTCACGCCGATGACGCAGGAGAGCAGCACTTTTTCATGGCCGTCGATGACGTTTTCCAGCTGGGAGGGGTACACGTTATAGCCGGATGTGACCAGCATCCGCTTGATCCGCTGGCGGAAATAGACGAAGCCATCCTGATCCATATGGCCCAGGTCGCCGGTATGGAGCCAGATGCGGCCGTCGTAATGGCGGCGCAGGGTATTGGCAGTCTCCTGGGGGTTATCCATGTAGCCCATCATCACCGTGGGGCCGGAGACGCAAATCTCGCCCTCGGTGTTGGCCGCCACCTCCTCGGTGGTGCCGGGGGTGACGATCTTATAGTAGGTATCCGGGAAGGGTACGCCGATGGAGCCGCTGCGGGCGTAATCCTTGGGAGTCAGGCAGGAGGCGGTGACGCACTCGGTGGTGCCGTAGCCCTCCCGGATCTGCTCGGCGCAGTTGTGGTCCTTCAGGAAGGCATCCACCTTCTTCTTCAGCTCCGGAGCCAGACTGTCGCCACCGGAGAAGATGCCCTTCAGGAAGCTCAGGTCCGCGTCCTCCAGCTTCTGGGTCCGGAGAAGGGCTTCAAACAGGGTGGGTACGCCGGGGATCAGGTTGGGTTTCTGCTTTACCAGGATATCGGCGTAGGTATCCACGCTGAACTGGGGCACCAGAATGCAGGTCGCACCGCCAATGAGGGCGGTATGGATGCCGATGCCCAGACCGAAGCCGTGGAACACGGGCATGACGGAAAGCATCTTCATCCCCGCCACACTGCCATAGCCGGAAGCGGCGATGGTCTGCATACCCAGAGCGTTGAAATTCAGGTTGGAGAGCATGATTCCCTTGGTGGTGCCGGTGGTGCCGCCGGAATAGAGGATGGCACCGCAGTCGTCAAATTTACCGTCATCGGGAGGAAGCTGGGTATTCTTGCCCGCCGCCACCATGTCGTACCACAGGGTATAGCCGGATTTGGGCAGTTTCTTGACAGAGCGGGCACTCTTTGTCAGGGGATACAGGGCACTCAGGGGGAAGGGCAGTTCATCCTGCACCTTGGCGATGAGGATCTGGCAGGGGTTTTCCAGCTCCGGCAGAATCTGGGCCACCTTATCATAAAACTGGTCCAGTGTCAGAATCGCTTTGGATCTGGAGAAGTTCAGATAAAACGCGATCTCCTTTGCCGCGGACAGAGGATGGATCATATTGGGGATGGCACCGATGCGGTTCAGGGCGTAGAAGCAGTCCAGTGCCTGGGGGGTGTTGGCCATGCAGATGGTCACCCTGTCGCCCTTGCGGATGCCCATATGATAAAGGCCCTTGGCGGCGTTTTCGATCCGCTTCAAAAAGGCGGAATAGCTTGTCTCCTTGCCCATGAACACATAGGCGGTGGAGGAAGGATACTGCTTTGCCGTAGAGGCGAGCACTTGGTACATGGTCTTGTGGGGATAATCCAGGGATGCGGGGGTGCTGCCGTAATAGGCAAGCCAGGGTGCGGATGCGGAGAGGCCCATATCTATCTTTTCCTTTCCAAGTGGGTTTTACAATTCTTAATTACTCATTATACCAGTCTATTCCCCCAATTTCCAGCCCCTTGCGAAAAAACTCTTTGGTTACATTTCATCTTGTTTCATTTAAAGAATGGGAGTATAATATTGGAAATGTCTTAATATGGAGGAATGTTATGCTGTTGGGTGGACTTGCCGCTTTGTCTTTGGTGCTGGCGGCAGTGATCTGTGTGTGTTCCGGCGCGGCACTCTGGCTGGCGCCGGTGTGGTTCCTTGGCCTGTATCTGCTGCTCCTGCTGCTGGCCTTCGGCTTCCTGGTTTTCGTGTGTAAGCTGGTGGACCTGGAAAAGCCCCAGGAACACGACAGCAAATTCTACCGGGCCGTGATGTACCTGTATATCGAAGCCCTCATCAGCCTGGTGCTGGTGCGGCTCCACACCCGGGGACTGGAAAAGACTCCGAAGGAAGGCCGGTTCCTGCTGGTGTGCAACCATCTGTTCCTGGCAGACCCCGGTATTCTGCTCCACTGCTTCAAAAAGAGCCAGCTCTCCTTTATCACCAAGCAGGAAAACCAGCAGATGTTCGTGGTAGGCAAGATCATGCACAAGATCCTGTGCCAGCCCCTGGACCGGGACAATGACCGCCAGGCTCTCAAAGTCATCCTGAAATGCATCCAGCTCATCAAGGAGGATGAAGTCTCTATCGGCGTTTTCCCTGAGGGCTACACCAGCAAGGACAACAAGCTCCACCACTTCCGCAGCGGTGTGTTCAAGATCGCCCAGAAAACCGGTGTCCCCATCGTGGTCTGCACCATCCAGAATACCCGGCAGATCTTCAAGAACCTTGCCAAGCTGAAGACCACTGACGTGGAACTGCACCTGGTAGATGTAATCCCTCCGGAGAGATATCAGGATATGACCACCGTGGAGATCAGCGACATGGTGTATGATATGATGCTTAACGACCTGGGCGAAAAATTCAGACCAACTGAATAAGTACCCTCCCCTACAATATTCTGTTAAGAAACACTTGATTTCCCTGGCCAATGTCTGTATAATGAATGGACATTGCGTAAATAACCCAACAATTTGGAGGAAATACAATGAAAAACAGCGAAAAAACTTTGGACATGATCGTAAACCTCTGCAAGAGCCGCGGCTATGTCTACGCCGGCTCCGAAATCTACGGCGGCCTGGCTAACTCCTGGGACTACGGCCCCCTGGGCGTTGAGTTCAAGAACAACGTCAAGAAGGCTTGGCTGAAGAAGTTCGTCCAGGAGTCCGACTACAACGTGGGTCTGGATGCTGCCATCATCATGAATCCCCAGACCTGGGTCACCACCGGTCACGTGGGTTCCTTCTCCGACCCTCTGGTAGACTGCAAGGGCTGCGGCTCCCGTCAGCGTGCTGACCAGCTGATTGCTGCTTCCGAGTCTGGCAAGCTGGTGAACGTGGATGCCATGGACACCAAGGAAATGAATGCCTTTATCGAGGAGCATGAGGATGTTGTCTGCCCCGTCTGCGGCAAGCACCACTTCACTTCCATCCGTAACTTCAACCTGATGTTCCAGACCAAGATCGGCGTTACCGAGGACTCCTCCTCCATCGCCTACCTGCGGCCCGAGACCGCCCAGGGCATCTTTGTCAACTTCGACAACATCCAGCGTACCACCCGTAAGAAGCTGCCTTTCGGTGTCTGCCAGGTGGGTAAGGCTTTCCGTAACGAGATCACCCCCGGCAACTTTACCTTCCGTACCCGTGAGTTCGAGCAGATGGAGTGCGAGTTCTTCTGCCAGCCCGGCACCGACCTGGAGTGGTTCGCTTACTGGAAGGACTTCTGCAAGAACTGGCTGATTTCTCTGGGCATCAAGGAAGACAGCCTGCGCCTGCGGGACCACGATCCTGCTGAGCTGGCCTTCTACTCCCGCGCCACCACCGACATCGAGTTCCAGTTCCCCTTCGGCTCCGGCTGGGGCGAACTGTGGGGCATCGCCGACCGGACCAACTACGACCTGGGCCGCCATCAGGAGGCCTCCGGCAAGAGCCTGGAGTACTACGACCAGGAGAAGAACGAGCACTACATCCCCTACGTCATCGAGCCTTCTCTGGGC
>JAXJVC010000185.1:0-3795 GCA_036308745.1 Oscillospiraceae bacterium
TTCAGCACCAGGTCCAGAATGATGGAGATGCCCCGCTTCTTTCCTTCCGCGATCAGGGTTTCCATGTCCTCCATGGTACCGAACATGGGATCGATGGCACAGTAGTCGGAAATGTCGTAACCGTTGTCCACCTGGGGGGAAGCACAGACGGGAGACAGCCAGATGCCGTCGATGCCCAGCTTTTCCAGGTAGTCCAGCCGGGAAATGATGCCCTTCAGGTCGCCCACGCCGGTACCGGTGGTGTCCTGAAAGCTCTTGGGATAGATCTGATAGAAAACGGCGGATTTCCACCAGCCGTAGGTTTGCTTGTTCAAAATAACGTTTGCCATGGTGCTCTCCTTAAAATAGGTGCTTAGCAGGTATCATGCTGCCTGCTATCAGCTTCCGTGTCATTGCAAACCAGCGCACACACTGACGTGGTAATCTCCTTCTTATCTCGGGGATTGCCACGTCGCTTCGCTCCTCGCAATGACATCATGATTTGTCATTTTCCTTCAATGGCCTCAAATACCCGGAGCATTTCGCCTACACTCCATGCCTGGCCGAAGCAGCCCTTGCCTTCGGTGGGGAAGTCGCCGCTGTAGATTTCGGGAAGCTGTCCCAGGCAGCCTTCCCGGAGCATAGGCTCCAGAGCAGAAAGCTGCTGGCGGACATACCGGGCCGCCTCGGGGGTATTGCCCCGGGTCTTCAGGTATGCCAGATAGTAAGCGCCCATGGGGAACACCCAAGTGGTACCCTGGTGGTAGGCCATATCCCGCTCCACCTGAGGACCGCCGTAGGAGCCGTGGTACTCTTCGTCCATGGGAGACAGAGTCCGCAGACCGCAGGGGGTATACAGATGCCGGTAGACCGTATCCACCACGCTGCGCTCCTGCTCTTCACTCAGCATGGTAAAGGGCATAGAGACTGCCCAGATCTGGTTACAGCGAAGCTGTTCATCGGCCTTGGTTCCGGAAATTACATCCTTCAAATAGCCCTTATCTGCCATGTAGAAGGCATTGACAAAGGAATCCTTCACCTTCTCAGCCAGAGTACCGTAGGCAGTGCCGTCCGCCCCAACCTGAGGTGCAAATGTCTCCAGAATCCGCAGCGCGTTATACCAGTAGGCGTTGATCTCTACAGGCTTGCCGTGCCGGGGGGTGGGCAGGATGCCGTTGACGCAGACATCCATCCAGGTCACCTGGTCCAGGCCGCCGCCGGCGTAGATCAGACCATCGGTATCCATGCCGATGGAGTGGTCGGTACCCTTCTGGTAGTATTCTGCGATCCGTGCCATGACAGGCCAGGCTTCCTTGACAAAGTCCAGATCATTGGTGCGGCTGTAGTACTGCCACACCGCGTCGATCAGCAGCAGGGCTGCGTCCACCGTGTTATACATGGGCTTGGCCTCACCCTCAGGGAATAGGTTAGGAACCAGGCCGTTCTTTTCGTAAGCCAGGAAGGTCCGCAGAATGCTCTTGGCATCCTCAAACCTGCCGGTAGCCAGGGTGCAGCCGGGCAGGGAAATCATGGTATCCCGGCCCCAATCGCTGAACAGGGGATAGCCTGCCAGGAGGGTCTTGCCATCGGTGGAATCCCGGTGGGCAATGTAGGCATCGGCACTGATGGCAAGCTGCCGGGCCATGGGATCGGCAAAGGGAGCGGCGGCTTCCAGCTTCTCCAGCCGGGCTGCCTGCTCTGCCAGGATGGTTTTCCCATCAGGGGTTTTCTTCTCGGTAGAGAATACCATTGTCATCTCCACCGTCTCGCCGGGCTGGACAGACAAAGATGCCTTGCAGCAAGCGCAGGACAGTCCCTTGGCAGGACGGCCGTCCTTCTTATCCTCGGGATAGGCCAGCTTCTGCCAAATCTCAGGGATCTCCTCAATGGCAGCGTCGGTGGTGATGTACATGGTGTACTTTCCGGAACGGATCCGTCCGTCCTTATAGGCAAACTTCTTTTTGCGGGTGACTGCCTGCTCCTTAGGCGCAAACTTCAGGTAAGGCACCGCCTCCAGCGTGCAGCTTTCCCCGGAACGGTTCTCGATGGTATAAAGCACCGCAGCGGTATTCTTGCCATAGACAAGAGCGCACCGCCGGGTCACCTGAACACCGGACACATTGTAGGTCCAGCAGGGGATATATTCGTAAGAAAAGGATGCCAAATGGCGGTAACCGTCCTCCGCGGGAGTCTTGTCCGCAAAGCCCTGGGAGGAGAGCCAGACCTCCCGTCCGCCGATGCGCAGCTTTTCGCTGATCCGGTGGACCAGGGTAATCCGCTCGTTGGGAGCCTTCACTGCAGCCACCAGCATTCCCTGGTCGCAGCGGGGCACGGAATAGCCGGCGGTGACAGACACATAGCCGCCCAGGCCGTTGGTCAGCAGAAAGCAATTTTCCTGCGCCCGGTCCAGGGAGCGCAAATCCTGTTTTCCAAATACATACTTCATAATGTTCCTCCGAGCCTGCAGTATGAGCAGGCCTGTATTGACTGTGGTTTTCGGGATGTTTCGTCAGTTAAAGTATAGTACGTTTCCGGTTCTCAGTCAATCATCAAAAGCCGCCGGAAAAAGATTTGGAATTTCCCACAAAGCGCCCCGCCGCTTTCCCTTTCCTGCCGTAAGTTTTTGTGTGCAAAATACGCTGCGGCATTTGCATTTCCCTATGCTTCATGCTATAATAGTGTTTACTATCACACAAGGAAATGAGGGATCGCCATATGGCTACACTGGAGGACATTGCCAAGGCTCTGGGTGTCTCCAAAAGCACGGTATCCAAGGCCCTGAACGGCGCAGAGGATGTCAGCCGCGCCATGCGCCAGTCCGTTTTGGAAAAGGCCGTGGAACTGGGTTACTCCAAGGTATTCCGCACCGCATCCGCTCCCAGACTTGCCATTTTTGTCAGTAATATGACTTACAAGGATCCTGAGGATTTCGGCTTTGATATCATCACCGGATTTCGGAAAATGGCGGAGCCGGGCGGATACTGCGTAGAGGTCATCCCTCTGGACCGGGCCATGCAGCTTCGGATCCGGTACGACCAGTTCATGATCTCCGGCAATTACTGCGGCGGTTTTTTCCTGGGCCTGTCCCTGCAGGATCCTTGGATGGAGGACTTCGCCTCCTGCCGTACTCCCACGGTCCTCTATGACAACTGGGTGCCCGGAAATCCCAAGATCACCTATGTAGGCGCGGACAACACCGAAGCCATGGGACTGGCTGTGGAGTACCTGAAATCCCTGGGCCACGCCAGAATCGGCTATCTCAGCAGTGCCCTGGGAGCCTATGTATACCTGCAGCGGTATCAGGCTTTTATCCGGGCCATGGAAGAAAACGGGCTGGAATTTGACGAATCCCGCTGCGGAACATCTTATCACATCTATGAATGCATTACAAAGCACCTGCCACGGCTGCTGGATGCCGGCTGCACCGCCATCGTCTGCAGTCACGATTATCTGGCAAATAACGTGATCATCCGGTGCAAAGAGCTGGGTCTGCGGGTACCGGAGGACGTGAGCATCCTGGGCTTTGACGACGTTCCCCAGAGCCGGTATACCCTCCCTCCCCTGTCCACCATCCGGCAGAACCGGGTAGAATTGGGAAAAAGCGCCTATTGCGCGCTGTCCAGCCAGCTTAGCGGCGTGCCTCTGAGTACATTCCTGCTCCATGTGGAGCTGATCCAGCGGGCCTCCTGCGCCGGAAAAAGAAAATAAAGAACACAGAAAAGAAGGAACCCTATGAGAAACAAACTTGGGACTATCTGCATGGTCCTGGGCATCGTGCTGGTTGCGGCAGCCCTGGCACTGCTGACCCATAACCAA
>JAXJVC010000186.1:0-5679 GCA_036308745.1 Oscillospiraceae bacterium
GGGTTCAGGACAGCGGCAGCGGCCTTCTCGTCCCACTTGATGCTGCCGCCCTCGGGGGAAGGCAGGCTGTGCCAGGGCTCGATGCAAATGAACTGCGGTATGCCGGGCTTGGACCACAGCAGGGTATAGGGGAACTCGGAAATGTCGCAGACCACGGCCCGGCCGGTTCCCTTTTCATAGATGCCCAGGGTGGAGGACCGCAGAGAGGCCATGCAGTGGCTGTCGTTGGCGAAGAGCTTCTCGTCAATGGGAATGGAGCGGATGTTGCTGCCCAGGTAATAGTGATTGTCCTGGACAAGGCCCGTGGGCAGGCAGTTCAGGCAGAGAGGGGACTCCATGTCGGAAAAACGCAGCTCATAGTCGGTGGCCTGGTGCTTGTCATCAAAGGGAACGGTGAAGGCGGGATGGTAGCCGATGCCGAAGGGCAGCTTGTCCGTATCCAGGTTCTCCACGGTGAGGGTATGGTGCAGGGTATCCCCCTCCAGGGTGAAGGTGGACACCAGGCGGAACTCATAGGGGAATTTTGCCAGGGTCTCAGGACTGGAGCAAAGCTCCAGAACGATGGTATCGTCGGTCTGGTCCACAAAATCATGCTCCATCAGCCTGGCAAAGCCGTGAGGGCCGGATTCGTAGGTGCCGCCCTTAGCCTCGATGACCCCATCCACCACCTTGCCGGCATGGGGAAACAGGATAGGTGCGTGGAAGCCCCAGACAGCCGGGTCTGCCTGCCAGATATGCTCCACGCCATCTGCCTTGCGGACCACGCTCTTGACCTGGGCGCCCCAGGTGGTAACGGTGAGCTTGACATACTCGTTTTCGATGATGTATTCCATAATAGTTCCTCCCAATTTTTTATCTGTAGGGGAGGGTTTTTAACCCTCCCTAAACGTAACGACAAACCCAGGGGTATCATGGGTTGAGGGAGGGTTAGAAACCCTCCCCTACGGGAAGTCATCCAATCAATGCAAAATACAGCAGTACAATGGTACCCAGGACGATGCGGTACACGCCGAAGGCGGAGAAACTGTGCTTTCTGACATACTCCATCAGAGCCTTGATGACCACCATACTGACCACGAAGGACACGATGCAGCCCACCACCAGCACGCCGATCTCGCTGGCGGTAGCCTCCACGCCGCTGAGCAGGAACTTAAGCAGCTTAATAGCGGAAGCGCCCAACATGGTGGGGATGGCCATGAAGAAGGAGAACTCCGCGCCGGCGCTGCGGCCCACACCCAGCAGGATGGCGCCCAGGATGGTGCTGCCGGACCGGGAGGTGCCGGGGATCAGGCTCAGGCACTGGAAGGCGCCGATGAGCAGGGCGGTCTTATAGTCGATGGCGTAAACGTCCTTCACCAGGGGCTTTTTCCCGGCGTTCATCCGCTCCACCAGGATAAAGGCCACACCGTAAACGATGAGAGCGATGGACACCACGATGCCGTTATGTAAATGGGCGTCCATCCAGTCGTCAAACAGGATGCCTACGATGCCGGAGGGGAGGATGGCAGCGATGACCTTGAACCAAAGCGTCCAGGTGCTGGTCTTCTGCTCCGCCGTTTTTCTTCCGTCCAGGGGGTTCAGCTTGTTGAAGAAAATGACGATCACCGCCAGGATGGCACCCAGCTGGATCACCACATCGAACATACTCTGAAATTCATCAGACATATTCAATGTGACAAATTCATTCAGCAGGATCAGGTGGCCAGTGGAAGAAATGGGCAGCCACTCGGTGATGCCCTCCACAATGCCGAAGAGGATGGCTTTTAATAGTTCGATCATACATGTACTCCTTAAAATTACATATTCAGAATCGACGCCGTCAGCCCAAAAGAACCGCGTCATTGCAAACCAGTGTGCGCACTGGTTCGCAATGACACATTTTTTGTTACCTGGCTACGTCGTTTTTTCTTTTCATAAATAATGATACCGCTAAATCCGAACAAAAGCAAGCCCTTATTGGCTGTTCACAAATTGGGGTGTAACTCTTTACAATTTGTTCACCTAGAAATGGCAAAATGCGCTATAATAAGGGAAATGGAAAAGAAATCGGAAATTGGAGGTTTTATCTATGGCTGTTTCTGTTCTCATTGTGGAGGATGACCGCAACATCGCGGAGCTTCTGCAGATGTATCTGGAAAAAGAGGGCTACGCCGTTACCGTCGCTGCCGACGGCGGCCAGGGCCTTTCCAAATACCGGGCCATCAAGCCCGACCTGGTGCTTCTGGATGTGATGATGCCTGTGATGGACGGCTGGGCCGTCTGCCGGGCCATCCGTTCCGAAGCCCAGACCCCCATCATCATGCTCACCGCCACGGGCGAGACAGACGACAAGGTGGCTGGCCTGAAAACCGGCGCCGACGACTATATCACCAAGCCCTTTGAAATGCGGGAAGTGCTGGCCCGGATTGAAGCGGTTCTGCGCCGCACCTCCGGGGTCGCTGCCGAAAAGAAGGCACGGCGGCTGGTATTCGACAAGCTTATCATCGATATGGATGCCTTTGAGCTGACCGTGGACGGCAAAAAGGTAGACACCCCTCCCAAGGAGATGGAGCTGCTGTACTATCTGGCCTCCTCTCCCAACCGGGTCTACACCCGCAACCAGCTTCTGGACGAAGTCTGGGGCTTCGACTACTTCGGCGACAGCCGCACCGTGGACGTTCACGTGAAGCGGCTGAGAGAAAAGCTGGAGGGTGTCTGCGAAAACTGGAGCCTGAAGACCGTCTGGGGCGTTGGCTACAAATTTGAGGTCCTGTAATCTATGAAAACATCCTTCAGCCGCAGCTTTTCCACAGTTGCATCCATTTTGCTGCTGTCGCTGCTGGTGCTGGGCGCGTCTTTTCAGATGCTGGTGAAGGATTACCTGGCAGACACCACTATGGCCGGGCTGCAGCAGGACGCGGAGGTCATCGCCAATCTGGCCGCCGCTTACTCCATTGACGGCAGTCTTTCCAGCCGGGAATTTCTGCTGAATCTGGATGTGGCGTCCCAGGTATCGGATGCCGACGCGGTGATCTTCGATGCCAATGGACGGCTGATCCTCTGCTCCGATTCCCTCCAGGGCTGCAACCACCAGGGTCTGACCCTGAATCGGGCGTATCTCCAAAAAGTTATGGAAAACGGCGGGGATTCGGCAACCGGCATCATTGAGGGTCTGTATTCCGAGTATCGGTATGTGGTGTCCACCCCCATTGTCAGCGGGGCAGGCACCAACGGCATCGTGGTGGTCTCCGCCCCCACGGCGGTGACGGACCAGATTCTAAACCGCATCTCCAACATCTTCCTGACGGCGGCAGTATTCGTGGTGCTCATCGGTGTGCTGGCAGTAAGCGTCTTCACCCGGCGGGAGAGCCGGCCCCTGCGGGAGCTTTCCCGGGCGGCCAACGCCTTCGGACACGGAAATCTGGATGCCCGGGTCCGGGTGGAGGAAGGCTACTCCGAGGAACTGGAGGAGCTTGCCCTGGCCTTTAACAATATGGCGTCCAGTCTCCAGAAAAGCGAATACCAGCGCCAGGAGTTCGTTGCCAACGTGTCCCATGAACTCAAGACCCCCATGACCACCATCTCCGGCTACATCGACGGCATCCTGGATGGCACCATCCCCGAATCCCGGCGGAGCTACTATCTGCAGATCGTCTCCGATGAGACCAAGCGGCTCAGCCGGCTGGTCCGCAGTATGCTGGACATCAGCCAGCTTCAGAAAGAAGAGGGCATTCCCGAAGAAAAGAAGATGCACTTCGACCTGGAGGAATCCGTGGGTCAGGTGCTGATCACCTTTGAGAAGAAGATCAACGACAAAAAACTGGACGTGGATGTGGATATGCCGGAGCATCCGGTTTACACCATGGCCAACCGGGACTATATCACCCAGGTGATCTACAATCTCATCGACAACGCGGTGAAATTCTGCCCCGAAGGCGGTACTTTAGGGATCCGCATCCGGGAGGGCGGCAGCAAGGCCTATGTATCCGTCTCCAACCAGGGCGACACCATCCCCCCGGAGGAGCTTCCCCTGGTCTTTGACCGGTTCCACAAGCTGGACAAATCCCGCACCCAGAACCGGGACGGCTGGGGTCTGGGACTGTATATCGTCAAGACCATCGTATGCAGTCATGGGGAAAACATCAGCGTCACCAGCCGGGATGGGAAGACGGAGTTTACCTTCACCATGCCGCTGGTCAATTAAATGCAGAATGCAGAATGCATAATGCAAAAGGAATATTATTCTTCTAATTATGAATCATCGCGGAACGCGATACCACAATTCTGCATTTTGCACTTTGCATTTTGCATTAACTTGAGGTCTCATTATGGACGAACGCAATTACACCTATCACGACCACAACTGGGATGACAGCGTTTACGGCACCGGGCCTACGGATCCGCCCAAAAGTCGAGGCGGTCTGGTGGCCCTCCTGCTGATCCTGGTGATTTTCCTGTGCGGAATCGTTACCGTACTGGGCATTTTGAATGTGAAGATGTTCACCCAGCTGAAGCAGGAAAAGAAGGATCTCTCCATCGCCTATGTGGACAGCACAGATCCTACCCAGGCACCCCGGATCACGGAGCCTGCCTTGTCTGTCACCGAAGAGATCGTTGAGGAGCAGATTTCCATTGCTCTGAACGAATGTCCCCAGTCTGTTGAAAATATCCCCCAGGAGGGGGGCATGTCCCTCCAGGACATTTACACCAAGAACATCCCCTCGGTGGTGTCCATCACCACCAGCGGCAGAAATGCCAGCTCCACCGGTACCGGCGTGATTCTGACCCGGGACGGATACATTGTCACCAACGCCCATGTGGTGGAAAATGGCACCGCCTTCTCCGTCCAGCTTACCGATGACCGGATCTTCCCGGCCCGGCTGGTGGGTGCAGATGCCGTTTCCGACCTGGCTGTGCTGCACATCGAGGCCCAGGACCTGACCCCCGCGGAGCTGGGGGATTCGGAAAAGCTGCGGGTAGGGGACAGCGTCACCGCCATCGGGGACCCTCTGGGCGTGGAGCTGCGGGGCACCTACACCAACGGCATCGTCTCCGCCATCAACCGGGACGTTGCCATGGATGGCCGGACCATGACCCTGATCCAGACCAACGCCGCCCTGAATTCCGGAAATTCCGGCGGTCCGCTGATTAACTGCTACGGTCAGGTCGTTGGCATCAACACCATGAAGATCGGCGCATTCACGGACAAAGCCGGTGTGGAGGGCCTGGGATTCGCCATTCCCAGCGCCACGGTAAAGGACATCGTAGACCAGATCATCACCCAGGGCTATGTCTCCGGACGGCCCACTCTGGGGATCGAGGGCGAAGCCCTGTCCACCTTCTATCAGCACTACTACCGGATGCCTGCCGGGCTGTATATCACCTATGTGGCCAATGGCAGCTATGCCGAATACTACGGCATTGAGGAAGGGGACCTGCTGATCAGCATCGATGAAAATCGGATCACCAGCATGGATGAGCTGAATGCGGTACTGTATGACCACACGGTAGGGGATATCGTCACCGTCACCATCTACCGGGGCGGCCGCCAGGCCAGCGTGGATCTGACCCTGACCGAGGACAAAGGATAAGGAAATGCAGAATGCAGAATGCAAAGTGCAAAATTATTTTTGTGAATCATTCTGCATTCTGTACTCTGCTTTTTGCATTTGTGAGGTAAACTATGGAACCCATTTATAC
>JAXJVC010000187.1:0-2041 GCA_036308745.1 Oscillospiraceae bacterium
GAAGAATCCAGGGAAATGCTTCCGCTGGTGGCTTCCAGGCTGAGGTGACCATGAATGACAACGTTGTACAGCTGGAGATCGCCGCTGGAGGATTTGCCGGTCATGCTCATGGCGGTAACATCAGTCAGCTCCACCTGACCGCTGGTGGCACCGGTGTGCAGGGAACCGGCTGCTTTGGTATCAGTCACATGGATGTCGCCGCTGGAGGTCTGGACAGAGATGTCCTGCTGGGCTTCACAGCCGGAAAGGGTGATGCTTCCGCTGGTAGCCGTGGTCCGGATGGCGTCTGCATGGACGTTTTCCAAAAGGATGTCGCCGCTGGAGGTGCTGACAGTCAGGTCGTTAACCAGATTTGCCCGGAAGCGGATGCTGCCGCTGGAGACCTTGAGCTGGACATTCCGGAAGGTGAAGGAAGGATCTACATCCATAATATCTCCGCTGGAGCCGTCTATGGACAGGTCTTCGTACTGGCTTTCCGGGAGATATACAGTGACAGAAGGATTCTCCATGATCATCACGTTGAATTGAATCATTTGATGCTCAGTGATCTGCTTCACCACCAGCGTGCCATTCTCTACGCTGACGGCATGATATTGGTTCTCGCTGTCATCGCAGACCACGGTGCATTCGCTGCCGGATGCGGGCAGGATCTGAATGCCGACGCTGGTATGGATGCGGATGTTTTCAAAAGGTTCCGCAATGGTGTGGGTGGTTTGGGTCAGAGTCACCGTGTTGAGTTGAGTCATATCGTTACCGATGATGCCGGAACTGATGCATGCCAGAGTGAGGCCCAGCAGGATCAAGACGACAGCGACGATGGCTGCAATTTTTGTTGTGGTTTTCATTTTTTAGTCTCCTTTCGGATGATCAGAGCTTTCATGCTCAGGAATGCGTATTTGCTCAGAAGGAAAACGCCCTTCGCGGCAAGGTTGCACAGGAAGAATGCGACAATGGCCAGGCCTGCAAGAACCAGAGCTGCGCCGATGAACAGCAGGGCAGGACCGGTGCCGCCGGTGATCAGATAGAAGATGCCACCTGCGATACCTGCCACGGCTCCCAGGGCAAGACACAGGTCCGCGCAGTACAGGGTCAGGACGCAGGACCAGAGAACGGCATAGACGCTCAGAAGGACGATCGCTACGCTCAGCACCAGCGGGATCCACAGGGGAGCACCCAGCACCAGCAGTACGATCTCCCATATCCGGAGCTTTCTGGGGATGATAACAGGCGCTGCTTTGGGAACCTGGGCTTCCTGCAGAATCTGGGCGGCGACCTCCTCCACAGAGCCGATGGCCTCCAGAGCCTGTTCTTCTGTCAGACCGTCTTCCATGCGGTCATCAATGATCTCGCTGTAAAAATCCAGGGAACGCTCCCTGTCCTGAGGGGGCAGTGCCCCGATTTTGTCCCGGATGGTATCCAGGAATTGCTGTTTATTCATGTTTTTCTTCCTCCCTGGTAATAAATCGATAAATTGCCGTGATTTCCTCCCATTCTTCGGAAAAAGCGGCGAGACGCTCCTTTCCGGCGGGAGTGATGTGGTAGTATTTTCGTAGGCGGCCGCTGTGCTCAATGGAGTGTACGGCGAGATACTCCGATGATTCCAGCCTGCGCAGGATCGGATACAGGGTGGATTCCGAAATGGTCACATAGGGCTTCATGTCCTTGATAATCTGATAGCCATAGGAATCCTGGTTTTTAATGGCCGCCAGTACGCAGACGTCCAGCAGACCGCGTTTGAGCTGAATGTCCATTCGATACCTCCTTCTGTATGATACTATATACTGCATAGTATCATGGGCTAAGAAAAATCGCGGTTCACCGCGGTTTCGATTTTGAGGGGCGTATGCCTCTCTATGTGCAATACTATACAACGCATAGTAATATTTGTCAAGAGGAGATTTACATTTATTCTCAAAAAATCTCCTTTTTACAAAAAAGAAAAGCCATCCTGATGGATGGCTTTTCTTTTTTGGCGACCCGGAACGGACTCGAACCGTCGACCTCCAGCGTGACAGGCTGGCGTGCTAACCGACTGCACCAC
>JAXJVC010000188.1:0-6112 GCA_036308745.1 Oscillospiraceae bacterium
AACAAAACAAAAAAAGACGGAGTCTGTGGTGGAATCAGAAGCGCCCAAGCAGGAGACTCCCCAGCTTCCGCCCCCCGAGAATCCTGCTCCGCCTCCAAAATCCAAGGAGCAGAAGCCGAAAGGGGAGAAAGGCGGCAGTGTGCTGGATTTCCTGCCGCTGGTGAAGGTTGCCCTGGATTTTCTGGGGAACTTCCGCCGGAAGCTCCGGCTGGATAACCTGGTGCTGAAGCTGATCCTGGCAGGCGGTGACCCCGCTAACTTAGCCATCAATTACGGCCGGGCCTGGGCGGCCCTGGGCAACCTGATGCCCCATTTAGACCGGCTGTTTGTGATCAAAAAGCGGGATGTGGAAGTGGAATGTGATTTCACCGCATCCGAGACCCTCGTTTTTGCCCGGCTGGACCTGACTATCACCCTGGGGCGGCTCCTGTCCCTGGCGGTGTGCTACGGCATCCGGGCGCTGAAAGAATTTTTGAACATTAAGAAGAAAAGAAAAGGCGGTGCGAATCCATGAGTCAGAAACTTCCCAATATGCTGGAAACCACCATTCAGAAGATCCGTGAACTGGTGGATGTCAATTCTGTGATCGGTCAGCCCATCACCACTCCTGACGGCGTGACCATCATCCCTGTTTCCAAGGTCAGCGTGGGCTTTGGCGGCGGCGGCTCCGACTTCGTCAACTCCAAGGGTGGTGAGAATCCCTTTGGCGGCGGTGTCGGCGGCGGTGTCAGTGTGACTCCCACCTGCTTCCTGATTGTTAAGGACGGCAATGTCCGGATGATGCCTGTGGCGACTCCTGCCAATACCACTGCGGACCGTATCGTGGAAATGGTGCCCGATACCCTGGACAAACTCACTTCTTACCTGGATTCCAAGGGTGGGAAGAAAGAATAATTGATCCTGATCCGGGCAAACTAGCTCCGGGTGAGGAAATATGAAACGATTTTTCGCCGGGACGGCGGCTGCACTGCTGGCCGCCGTTCTGTTTTTGCCACTTAAGGCCCAGGCGGTCTCCGCCCGTCGGGCTTATGTGCTGGACGCAGTCAGCGGCCGGGTGCTGTTTGAAAAAAACAGCTGTGAGCAAAGTTTGATCGCCAGCACCACGAAGATCATGACGGCACTGGTGGTTTGTGAGCAGTGCAATGTTCTGGACCGAATGCGCATTCCCAAAGAGGCGGTGGGCATCGAAGGATCCTCCATGTACCTGCGGGAAGGGGAGATTCTGACCCTCCAGGAACTGCTCTACGGGTTGATGCTCTCTTCCGGCAACGATGCGGCGGTGGCTCTCGCCATCTATTGCGGTGGTACGGTGGAGGGCTTTGCGGAAATGATGAACGACAAGGCCCGGATCCTGGGGCTGACCGGCACCCATTTTGAAAATCCCAACGGACTGGACAGCCCGGGACATTACTCCACGGCCCGGGACCTGGCGGTGCTGGCATCCTATGCTATGGAGAACCCGGTTTTTGCCAAGACGGTATCTGCTAAGTCCGTGAAGATCGGGGAGCGGTATCTGACCAACCACAACAAGCTCCTTTGGCGGGTAGAGGGTGCGGAGGGCGTGAAGACCGGCTTCACCAAGGCGGCGGGTCGGATTCTGGTCTCCAGCGCTACCCGGGACGGACGGCGGATCATTGCTGTTACCCTGGATGATCCCAACGACTGGCAGAACCATGCGGCTTTTCTGGAAGACGGCTTTGCAAGGTACGCTGTCCAAACTGTCATAACCCAGGGTCAGAAGCTGGGGACAGTGGAGGTCCTTGGCGGAGAAAGCCAGCGGGTAGAGGTGCTGGCGGCGGAGGATTTTTCCTATGCCCTGGCTCAGGAGGAGCATCCTCAGACGGCCCTGCCTGGCCCGGGCTTCGTCTACGCCCCGGCAGTAGAAGGGGCCGACGCGGGCTATGCCTATGTGCTGATCAACGGTAAGGCAGTGGGAAAGATCCCTGTGGTATACGGCGGCACCGTGGAGCAGGTGAAAGAGGAAGAAAAGAGCTTCTGGCAGAAGCTGTTTGAAAGAGGATCCTAGTAGTTGTAACAACTAAAAGTTTAGGACTGTCCAAAGCCTCCCTTGTGTAAAGGTAGGTGGGCCGCCGACAGGCGGCTCGGAGGGATTGTGCGGTAGAACATATGTATTCGCATTGGTTTTCGGCGAATCCGAACCATGTACTGCGACAATCCCTCAGTCAGATTGCGCTTTGGCGCAATCTGACAGCTCCCTTTACACAAGGGAGCCTTGGGCGCTCCCGCGCCGGTGTGTAAGCTATAAAAGTTACAAACAAGTAGGGACCGATGTCCACATCGGCCTTGTATCAAGGAGACGAGAGAATGCGGGAACGGTTACAAAAAATCCTATCCGCCCGGGGAGTGGCCTCCCGGCGGAAAGCTGAGGAAATGATCGGTGCGGGGCTGGTCACTGTCAATGGTGAGATCGCCGGATTGGGTGACACCGCGGACCCTGAACAGGATGTGATCCTGGTGGAGGGAAAAAAACTTCCCAGAATGCAAGAATATGTGTACATTCTTTTGAATAAGCCCAGAGGCTATGTCACCACACTTTCCGATGAAAAGGGGAGACCCAATGCCGCACAGCTTGTGGCGGACTGTGGGGTCCGGGTCTATCCTGTGGGACGGCTGGACATGGATTCCGAGGGACTGCTGCTGTTTACCAATGACGGCGATTTTGCCAATGCCCTGATGCATCCCAGCCATGAGGTTAAGAAGACCTATGATGTTTGGGTCACAGGCTATGCATCCGGGGCAGAGGTGCGGCTGGCAAAGCCCATCACCCTGGATGGTTATACCATCCGCAGGCCGGAGGTGAAGCTCCTGAAGGCGGAAGGGCAAAAGGCCCGGTTTCAGGTGACCATTCATGAGGGGCGGAACCGTCAGGTCAGGCGGATGTGTCAGGTTGCCGGAATGAATGTCACCCGCCTGCGCCGGATCAGGGAGGGCAGGCTCTCCCTGGGAGATCTGCCCCTGGGCAAGTGGCGGTATCTGACGAAACAGGAAGTGGACCTGTTGAAATAAATCCTGCATGACGCGGCGTTTGCTCTTGCAAATTGCCGCGTCTTTTGCTACTATTTGGATATGCGGCCCCCAAGTGCGGGGCTTCTGGGAGGTAACCAATGCATCAGGATATCATGACTATTTTGCAGGAAAAGGCTCCGGAATTTTCCAAGGGCCAGCGCCGCATTGCCAAATATATTACCGAGGCCTATGACAAGGCCGCGTTTATGACCGCCAACCGCCTGGGCAAGACCGTGGGCGTATCCGAGTCCACCGTTGTTCGTTTTGCCGTGGACCTGGGGTTTGATGGCTATCCCAGTATGCAGAAGGCCATGCAGGAGATGGTGCTGAACCGACTGACCTCCGTTCAGCGCATCGAGGTGGCCAACGACCGTCTGGGAGATCAGGATGTGATCTCCATGGTCCTACATTCTGATATGGAGAAGCTGCGCCAGACTGATGAAACACTGGACCGGGAGGAGTTTTCTGCCGCAGTGAACGCCATTCTGAAAGCCAAGCGGGTCTATATTCTGGGTGTACGATCCGTTGCACCGCTGGCGAATTTTTTGGGATATTACCTGAACTATATGTTCAATAATGTCCATGTGATTTCCGGCTCCAGCGCAGGGGAAATGTTCGAACGGATTGTCGGTGTCAATTCTGAGGATGTGGTCATTGCGTTCTCCTTTCCCCGGTATTCCGCCTCCACCACCAAGGGCGCTCAGTACTGCCGCAGCGCGGGAGCAACGGTGATCGGGTTTACAGACAGCAAGCTGTCGCCTTTGGGCCAGTGCTGCGATTATGTGCTGCTATCCAAGAGCGACATGGTCTCTCTGGTGGATTCCCTGGTGGCCCCCCTGAGCATCGTCAACGCCCTGATCGTTGCCATCGCGGCAAAGCGCGAGGAGGAGCTTTCCCGGACCTTTGCCAACCTGGAGCGGATTTGGGACGAATACGAAGTGTACGAAAAAATGAAAGTTGAAAATTGAATGAGTTTTATACACTTATCAAAGATTTGATGTAAAAATGAGACGATTTTGTCATCCTGAGCAAGCGCAGCGAGCCGAAGAATCTGGGCATCGATTTGCTGCAAAGGTGATTGTTGTGCGTAGATCTTTCGGCTATGGGCTTCGCCCTCCGATCAGGATGACAGATCATATATCTATTTTTAGTTGATTAAGAATTCCGGAGGAATTATGAACTACGATGGTATTATAATCGGCGGCGGGCCTGCCGGAATGTTTGCTGCTATTACGGCAGCTGAACGGGGACAGAGGGTGTTGCTGCTGGAGCGGAACGACCGCCTTGGCAAGAAACTGTTGATCACCGGAAAGGGACGGTGCAATGTGACCAATGACTGTACCGGCCAGGAGATTCTGCAGAATACCCCCCGGAACGGACGTTTCCTATACAGCGCCATGACGGCGTTTCCTCCGGAAAAGACCATGGCGTTTTTTGAAGAGCATGGCTGTGCCCTGAAAACAGAGCGGGGCAACCGGGTATTCCCGGTAACGGACAAGTCCCAGTCAGTGCTGGAGTGCCTGCAAAGGGAGCTTCGGCGGCTGGGTGTTACGGTAAAAACCGCCAGGGTGAAGCATATTCTGGCAGAAGATGGGCAAGTTACCGGCGTGGAGACCCAGAACGAGACCATTCCCGCCAGGTGGGTGATCCTTGCCACCGGCGGCGCATCCTATCCCACCACCGGCTCCACCGGCGATGGCTATACCATGGCATCGGAGCTGGGACATACTATCATCCCCGCGGAAGGAAGTCTGGTGCCTCTGGAAACGGCGGGAAATGACTGCCAGCAGATGCAGGGGCTTTCCCTGCGGAATGTGGCGGTGAAGCTGCTGAACGCCAAGGGTAAGGTGCTGTATAAGGACTTCGGTGAGCTGCTGTTTACCCATTTCGGTGTTTCCGGCCCTACGGTGCTGTCTGCAAGCTGCCACCTGAAGGGGGAGGGCTGCCGTCTGGTTATTGACCTGAAGCCTGCTCTGGAGGAGAATAAGCTGGACGACCGGATCCTGCGGGACCTGGATCTGTATCATAACCGGGCCATGGAGAATGCTCTGACAGACCTGCTGCCCCGGTCCATGATCCCGGTGGTGCTGCAGCGGCTGGAGATCGACCCCAATATGCAGGCCAACAGCCTTACCAAGCAGAAGCGGCGCGCTTTGGTGGAGCTGCTGAAGGGCTTTTCTGTGGAGATCACCGGCAAGCGGCCGGTCAGTGAGGCCATCATCACCAGCGGCGGTGTGAAAGTTTCAGAAATCGATCCTAAGACCATGGAATCCAAAAAGGTTCCTGGCTTATATTTTGCGGGTGAGATCATCGACTGCGATGCCTATACCGGTGGCTTCAATCTCCAGATCGCCTGGGCTACGGCCTATGCTGCCGGATGCGCCGCAGCTGCTTCGAAAATCAATCATTGACAAAAAGCACATCCTGTACTAAAATATAGCGCAGATAGGACTTAAGAGAAATTTTTGGAGGGACTTATCTATGTTCGAGAAACTGAAAAACTATGCAGCCAAGCAACTGGAACTGGACGCAGCGGAGATCACTCCCGATTCCACCTTTGAGAGCCTGGGTATCGATTCCCTGGACGTGGTCGAAATGATCATGGACCTGGAGAGCGAACTGGGTGTGGAGCTGGAGATGGAGGATCAGAAGATCGCAACCTTCCAGGAACTGGCCGATTTCATCGAATCCAAGCTGAACTAATTCAATAAAATAATCCTTGTATAAGCGGACCGGCTTATAACAAGGTCGCACTAGTCGGGGAGTTAGCGGTGCCCTGTACCTGCAATCCGCTACAGCAGGGGTGAATCCCCACACCCGGACAAACTTAGAGTACTGTCTGACCCGCGTAAGCGGTGTTGAGAGGATGGTCTTGCGCAACGGAATCCCGTGAACCATGTCAGGTGGGGAACCAAGCAGCATTAAGCGGACCTTTCCGTGTGCCGCGGGGTTGCCGTTCTTGAGCTGGCTGCGCCGGTTCGGGTATTCGGTTTGTTCAAATGTGGGTGTGCGATCTTGTTATGAGCCGGTCTTTTTCTAATTGAAAATTTAAAATGGAAAGTTGAATGATTTCATGCTTTAATAC
>JAXJVC010000189.1:0-8308 GCA_036308745.1 Oscillospiraceae bacterium
CCGTGACTCCCGCTTCCAGGCAATCCTGGCCATGTGGGGTAAGATGCTGAATGTGGAAAAGGCAAGAGCCGACAAAATCTACGGAAATGATAAGCTCTCTCCTCTGATCATTGCCCTGGGCGGCGGCATCGGCGAGGAATTTGATATTGAGAAGCTGCGCTACCACAAGGTCATCATCATGTCCGATGCCGACGTGGACGGCGCCCACATCCGTACCCTGCTGCTGACCTTCTTCTTCCGCTATATGCGGCCGCTGATCGAAAACGGCTACGTTTACTCCGCCGTGCCGCCCCTGTACAAGCTGAAAAAGGGCAAGCAGGAGCGGGTCGCCTACTCCGATGAACAGCGTGACCAGGTCTCCGCCGAAATGCGGGGCGAGGGCAACGCCAAGGTGGACATCAGCCGGTTCAAGGGTCTGGGTGAGATGGACCCCCACGAGCTGTGGGAGACCACCATGGACCCCGAGACCCGGACGCTCCGCCGGATCACCCTGGAGGATGCCCGCCGGGCCGACGCCATCTTCACCGTCCTTATGGGCGAACAGGTGGAACCCAGAAAAGAATGGATCGAGCGGAATGCAAAGTACGCTGTGAATATCGACATCTGATAAAAGATGGAACCGGTTTCCGAAAACCATGTCATTGCGAGGAGCGAAGCGACGTGGCAATCTCCCGGTAAAGGGTAGAAAATATGCAGTATTATGTATATATTCTGACAAATAAAAATCATACGGTGCTGTATACCGGAGTGACCAGAGACTTGATCCGCCGGGTATATGAACACAAAAACAATTCCGATCCCAACAGCTTTACGGCAAAAGATAAAGTGCACAAGCTGGTGTATTTTGAAGAAACAAATGATGTAAAAGCGGCAATCGAACGGGAAAAACAAATCAAAAGCTGGTCGAGAAGTCGAAAGACAGATCTGATTTTTAATGTGAATCCCCACTGGATCGATCTTTATAACCGAATTCTTGGCTGAAAGATCGTACCAGGAGATTGCCACGTCGCTTTGCTCCTCGCAATGACAGCGGGGACGGGGCAAACCTAAAATTTTGGAGGTGTGTTCTTTGGCACACAATCGCAGTTACAAACCCGAGGACATCCGTTTTCCTGACCAGGTGATCACCGAAGCCAACCTGGTGGACGAAATGGAGCGTTCCTATATTGAATACGCCATGTCCGTCATCGTGGGCCGTGCCCTGCCTGACGTTCGTGACGGTCTGAAGCCGGTCCACCGCCGGATCCTGTACACCATGTATGAAAGCGGTCTGACTTCCGACAAGCCCTTCAAGAAATCCGCGACCTGCGTTGGTGACGTTCTGGGTAAGTACCATCCCCACGGCGACGCATCCGTCTACGATGCCATGGTCCGCCTGGCTCAGGATTTCTCCATGCGCTACATGCTGGTGGACGGCCACGGCAACTTCGGCTCCGTGGACGGCGACCCCCCGGCCGCTTACCGTTACACCGAAGCCCGGCTTTCCAAAATGTCCAACGAAATGCTTCGGGATATCGACAAGGAGACCGTGGATTGGGACCCCAACTTCGACGAATCCCGGAAGGAACCCCGTGTTCTGCCCAGCCGGTTCCCCAACCTGCTGGTGAACGGCTCCTCCGGCATTGCCGTTGGTATGGCTACCAATATCCCGCCCCACAACCTGACGGAGGTCATCAACGCCTGCGTGGCTGTTCTGGATGATCCCGAATGCACCATGATCGACCTGATGGAGCATGTCACCGGCCCGGATTTCCCCACCGGCGGCATTATCATGGGCCGCAGCGGTATTCGCGCCGCCTACGCCACCGGCCGCGGTAAAGTTGTGGTCCGGGCCCGTACCGAATTTGAAGAGTTTGGCAAGGACCGGATCCGGATTATCGTCACCGAACTGCCCTACCAGGTCAACAAGCGTCAGCTGATCAAGAATATCGCCGAGCAGGTGAAGGACAAGCGTCTGGAAGGAATCTCCGACCTCCGGGACGAGACCGACCGCAACGGTATGCGGATGGTTATCGAACTGAAGAAGGATGCCAATCCCCAGGTGGTGCTGAATAACCTGTTCAAGCAGACCGCCCTGCAGTCTAGCTTCGGCATCATCATGCTGGCTCTGGTGGACGACCAGAAGCAGCCCAAGATCTTGTCCCTGCGGCAGATCATCGATGAGTATCTGCGCCATCAGGAGGAGATCCTGACCCGCCGGACCCAGTACGACCTGCGCAAGGCCCGGGAGCGCGCCCACCTGTTGGAGGGTCTGCTCATCGCCCAGGACAACATTGACGAAGTTATCCACATCATCCGCACCGCCTACGACGATGCCAAGCAGAAGCTGATGGATCGGTTCAGTCTGGATGACATCCAGGCCCAGGCCATTCTGGATATGCGCCTGAAAGCCCTCCAGGGCCTGGATCGGGAGAAGCTGCAGAACGAATACAACGAACTGCTGGAGCGGATCAACTACTATCTGGAGCTGCTGGCCGATCCTGCCAAGCTCCGTGCCGTCCTTCGTGAGGAGCTCATCGAGATCCGGGATAAGTTTGGTGACAAGCGCAAGACCGAAATTCAGGATATCGAGGACGAGATCGACATCGAGGATCTTATCGAGGAGGAGACCTGTGCCTTCACCCTGTCCCACCAGGGCTATATCAAGCGGATGCCTGTGGACACTTACCGCACCCAGTCCCGGGGCGGCAGAGGCGTGAACGCCCAGAATCTGAAGGAGGAGGACTACGTCAAGTCCCTGACCATCGCCTCCACCCATGACCATATGCTGTTCTTCACCGATCTGGGCCGTGTTCACCACCGGAAGGGCTACCAGATCCCCGAGGCCGGACGGACTGCCCGGGGCACTGCCATCGTCAACGTTCTGCCCCTGGATCCCGGAGAAAGCGTTACCGCAGTGGTCATCACCCGGGAGTTCCATGAGGATGAATTCCTGATGATGGTCACCAAGAAGGGCACCGTCAAGCGGATCCCCTTCATTTCCCTGAAGACCAACCGCAAGGGCGGCATCCGGGCTATCACCCTGGAGGAAGGCGATCACCTGATCAACGTGATCCGCACCGACGGAAACGACAATATCCTGCTGGCTACCGCTCAGGGTATGGCCATCTGCTTCAACGAAAACGATGTCCGGCCCATGGGCCGCGACGCGGCAGGTGTTCGCGGTATTATGTTAACCGGCGAGGACTTCGTTGTGGGCGCGGAGAAGGCCGAGGAGGGCAAGACTCTGCTGACCGTCACCGAAAACGGCTATGGCAAGCGCACCGAGCTGAGCGAGTACCTGCGTACCGGTCCCGATGGGGAAAAGGTTGCCCAGGGCCGCGGCGGCAAGGGCCTGAAGAACTACAACATTACCCCCAAGACCGGTAACGTGGCCGGATGCCGTGTGGTGGGCGAGAATGACGACGTCATGCTCATCGAAAACGGCGGTGTCATCATCCGCATCCCCGCTTCCTCCATCAACGTCTACAAGCGGGATGTTCAGGGCGTTATCGTCATGCGCATCGAGGAGGGCAACAAGGTTGTCTCCCTGGAGCGGGTGGAAAACATTGAGGAAACAGAGCAGGCATGAAAACCGTGACCCTTTACACCGATGGTGCCTGTTCCGGCAACCCCGGCCCCGGCGGCTGGGGTGCCATCCTGGAATATAATGGCCATGAAAAAGAGCTGTCCGGCGGCGAACCCAACACCACCAACAACCGGATGGAGCTGACCGCCGTGATCCGGGGTCTTCAGGCTCTGAAGGAGCCCTGCACCGTGGAATTGTATTCTGACAGCAAATACGTCATCGACGCCCTGGAAAAGGGCTGGGCCTGGGGCTGGAAGAAGCGGGGCTGGATCAAGTCCGACAAAAAGCCTGCCCTGAACCCGGACCTGTGGGATACCCTGCTTTCCCTCACCATGAAGCACGAAGTCCACTACCACTGGGTGAAAGGCCACGCCGAAAACCCGAAAAACAACCGCTGCGACGAACTGGCCGTAGCGGAGTGGAAAAAGCTGAAATAATCATCCGTAGGGGAGGGTTCTAACCCTCCCGGCGATGCGAAGCATCACAGCAGCCACCGGCTGCATATAAAAAAACGGGAATAGCGATTGTAGGGGAGGGTCTTGACCCTCCCGGCGATGCAAAGCATCGCAGCAGCCAACGGCTGCTCATAAGGAAATAAATATGAAATATCCATCAAGAAAATCAACAAGGCTCCCCTACTATGATTATTCTCAGAATAACTATTATTTCATAACAATCTGCACCGCAGATAAAAAATGCTTGTTTGGTACGATAAAAGAAATCAACAGCTATGGCAAGATAGCTGTTGATTCTATTATGAATATTGAAAAGCATTATCCTGATATAAAAGTGGATAAGTTTGTTGTCATGCCGAATCATGTTCATATGATCCTTACAGTTGGATGTTATGAAAAAAGGGAAGGAAAAACAAATCTGAATTCGGTAGTTGGGCTATTCAAATCCGGTGTCAGCCGTGAAATTCATAAATATGATCCGAATTTGGTGGTATGGCAAAGATCCTTCCATGACCATGTCATTCGGGGACAAAAGGATTACCAAAAAATTTGGAGCTATATTGATACAAACCCCATGAGATGGGACAGCGATTGCTTTTATATGGAATGAATAATGACCCTTCGGGTCATGGCATCCGCAGGATGCCCGGGAGGGTCAAGACCCTCCCCTACAAGGGAAAAGAGGAATTTTATGTATCTTTCCATCGGCAATGACATGGCGGTGCGGGATATGTCCATCATCGGCATTTTTGATCTGGACAACACCTCCACCTCCCGGCGGACCCGGGAATTTCTGGAGAAGGCGGAGAAGGAGGGCGAGGTGGTCCCCTGCGACGACCTGCCGAAATCCTTCGTCCTGACCTCGGAATACGGCTTCAGCCGTGTCCATCTGACCGCCCTCTCCAGTGCCACACTGGAAAAACGTCTGAAATAACAAAACCTCCGGGATTGCTCCCGGAGGTAATTTTTTTACTTTGCGTACTCCACAGCCTTGGTCTCACGGATGACGTTGACCTTGATCTGGCCGGGGTATTCCAGCTCGGCTTCGATCTTCTTGGCAATGTCCCGGGCCAGCAGGATCATGTTGTCCTCGGTGACCACCTCGGGCTTGACCATGATGCGGACCTCACGGCCTGCCTGGATGGCGAAGGCCTTGTCCACGCCGGGATAGGAACCGGTGAGTTCCTCCAGCTTCTGCAGACGGCGGATATAATTCTCCACGTTCTCGCGGCGTGCACCGGGACGGGCGGCGGAGATGGCATCGGCGGCCTGAACCAGAACGGCGATGACGGTCTTAGGCTCCACGTCGCCGTGGTGTGCCTCGATGGCGTTGACGATGACGGGATTCTCCTTGTACTTCCGGGCAAGATCGGCGCCCAGCTGCACATGGCTGCCTTCCACTTCGTGGTCGATGGACTTGCCCAGGTCATGCAGCAGGCCGGCCCGCTTGGCAATGGCAACGTCCACGCCCAGCTCGGCGGCCATCAGACCGGCGATGTGGGCCACTTCGATGGAGTGGTTCAGCACGTTCTGACCGTAGGAGGTACGGTACTTCTGACGGCCCAGGATCTTCACCAGCTCGGGGTTCAGGTTGTGAACACCGGTCTCGTAGCAGGCCCGCTCGCCTTCCTCCCGGATGGTGCGGTCCACTTCCTTGCGGGCCTTTTCCACCATGTCCTCGATGCGGGTGGGGTGGATACGGCCGTCCACGATCAGCTTCTCCAGAGCCAGACGGGCGATCTCCCGGCGGACGGGGTCGAAGCTGGAAACAGTGATGGCTTCGGGGGTGTCGTCGATGATCAGGTCGACACCGGTGATGGTCTCCAGGGTCCGGATGTTCCGGCCCTCACGGCCAATGATGCGGCCCTTCATTTCATCGTTGGGCAGGGTGACAACGCTGACGGTGGTTTCGGCAGCATGGTCGGCGGCGCAGCGCTGGATGGCGGTGGCGATGATCTCACGGCCCTTTTCCTCGGCCTCGTCCTTCAGCTGCTGCTCGATCTCCTTGATCTTCATGGCAGCCTCGTGACGGACTTCATCTTCCACGGTCTTCAGCAGGTACTGCTTTGCCTGCTCCTGGGACAGCTCGGAGATCTTTTCCAGAGTCTCCATCTGCTGCAGCTTGATGGCATCTGCCTGAGCCTGGGTCTCGGTGACCTTCTGCAGCTTCTTGGCAAGGTCCTCTTCCTTGCGCTCAAAGGCTTCGGTCTTCTTGTCCAGGGTGGCTTCCTTCTGTTCCAGCCGGCGCTCCTGCTTACTCAGCTCAGCGCGGCGCTCTTTGACTTCCTTGTCGTGTTCTGTGCGGGATTTATGGATCTCATCCTTGGCTTCCAGAAGCATTTCCTTCTTACGGTTCTCACCGCTGCGGATGGCTTCGTTGATCAGACGGGTAGCTTCCATTTCGGCAGAACCGATTTCACGCTCCGCGACCTTCTTGCGGTAGCTCATACCGATCACAAAGCCAAGACCCAGGCAGACCAGGCCAACGACGATGGCAATAATATATTCCATAAATTTGCAGCACACCTCCTTCTTAAAAATTCAACGTCGAAGGGGTGGGCGCTTATATCCCCATGTGAAATTAAGCATAACAACAAACCGGGCAATACCCGGCGGGCTGAAAAAGCAAAACGCCATGAGGCGTAAAACGCATACCCCGGCTCAAACGCCGGTTATCAATGAAACGCACCCCAGGCGGAAATACTGGGGCAGCGTACACCATACCGAATCTATTTTAATCAACCATAACCGGAATGTCAAGAGCAAAGGCTAAAAATAGCCATTTTTTTGTGTACAATGCAAAAAGAATTTCGGTGTCGGTTTCTGGGGGGAAGCCTTGGGCGCTCCCGCGCCAGAGGGTTTATCGACAGTTAGGCGGGAGGACCATGACCCCGCCCCCTACGATAAAAAACTCTGTACCGGATCTAAGTGACTTTATCACAGAAAAAGACCCTCCTGCATAGTATGATAAAGCCAGGAAATGAAAAGGAGGAAATCCTATGGGTATCGAGATCACCAGCGCCCTGCTGCTCCCCTTTCTGGGAACGGTCATCGGCTCCGGTTTTGTATTTTTTCTGAAAGGCAGCATGAACCGCCGTCTTCAGCGGATCCTGACGGGCTTCGCTTCCGGCGTTATGGTGGCAGCCTCCATCTGGAGCCTGATCATCCCTGCCATAGATCAGTCGGAACATATGGGAAAGCTGGCATTTCTGCCTGCTTTCGTAGGTGTCTGGGCCGGATTTTTGTTTCTTCTGGCTCTGGATCACATCATCCCCCATCTGCACCTGAACAGCCATCAGCCTGAGGGAAGCCCCTCCAGCCTGGGAAAGTCCACCATGATGGTGCTGGCAGTGGCCCTGCACAACCTGCCTGAGGGCATGGCGGTGGGTGTTGTGGCAGCAGGCTTTCTGGCGGGGGATGGCAGCATCTCCGCCGCGGGAATGCTGGCTCTGGCTATGGGCATTGCCCTGCAGAATCTGCCGGAGGGCGCCATTATCTCCATGCCCCTGAAGAGCAACGGCATGGGCCGGGGACGTTCCTTCCTGTATGGCGTTCTTTCCGGTGTCATCGAACCCATCGGTGCGGTGCTGACCATCCTGCTGGCAACCATCGTGGTGCCGGTGCTTCCCTATCTGCTCAGCTTCGCCGCCGGTGCCATGCTGTATGTGGTGGTGGAGGAGTTGATCCCGGAGATGTCTGAGGGTGAGCATTCCAACATCGGCACCATCTTCTTCGCTGTGGGTTTCTCCCTGATGATGATGCTGGATGTGGCGCTGGGATAAGAAAAGCAAAGCATTCTGACGATAAAAAATGAAAAACTACAAAGGAGGATATACTATGTCTGTCAATCACATTACCGCCGCAACCTTCCAAAAGGAAGTTCTGGAAAGCACAAAGCCTGTTCTGCTGGACTTCTGGGCCAGCTGGTGCGGCCCCTGCCGGATGGTCAGCCCCATCCTGGACGAGATCGCCCAGGAGCGGGAGGACATCAAGGTCTGCAAGGTCAACGTGGAGGAGGAACCCTCCCTGGCGAAAAAGTTCGGCATTATGAGCATCCCCACCCTGATCGTTATGCAGGATGGTCGGGAAGAGGACCGGGTCATCGGAGCGAAATTCAAAAACCAGCTTCTGGCATTGTTTGATTAAATAAGGAAGGGACGGACCCCGGGTCCGTCCCTTAATCTATCGAAAAATCTTCCGGCGTGGCAGCGCCTATGCCTTCCCCCGGGGGGAAGGTGCCCCAGTGCGCACACTGGGGCGGATGAGGAACGGCGAGGTGTTACAG
>JAXJVC010000190.1:0-2528 GCA_036308745.1 Oscillospiraceae bacterium
ATCCCACCCTGGCGGAACTGGGGCAGTATTTGCACAGCTGGACCAGTGTACTGGACTGCAACCTGGTGAAGGGTCCTTACGGACTGGAGATCGAGATGGTGGTTTTCCCCGGGGAAAAGCTTCCCAAGCTGCCCAATGCAGCTAAGCAGGTGATACGCCCCTGGGATCCCAAGCATGATGAACCAATCTGGTTTGCGCCAAAAACAAACATTTCCGAATTTCCTTGGGAAAGTCATTGACAATTCGAAGATTTGTGGTAAAATACTGACGATATGCAAAGACTATGCGGAAACCAAGCAGAAGTCGTGGCATCAGCGAGAAGGGGATGGTGGAAGCCCTTCGGTCACAAATCTGCGCGCCATTTCCTGCGTTGCCCGGGAGGACCGGGACGGCTGCTCCCGTTACAGAGCGTCTAAGATACCTGCTATGCAGGTGAATTAGGGTGGTACCGCGATTTACGTCGCCCCTATGTGTTAGGGGCGGCGTTTTTGTATGTCATCAATAAAATATGTCATTCCGAGCCAGTCTGCAGACTGGCGTGGGAATCTCCCGGTTTTTAGGCTGTATCAAAGAACGGGGAGGTTGCCACGTCGGCCTATGGCCTCCTCGCAATGACGATCATGATTTGGAGGTTTTTTCTATGAATCCCAAGCCTTACGGCGTAAACGAACTGCGTGAGATGTTCCTGTCTTTCTTTGAAAGCAAGCAGCATCTGCGCCTGCCCAGCTTTTCCCTGATCCCTCAGAACGATGCGTCCCTGCTGCTGATCAACTCCGGCATGGCACCCATGAAGCCCTACTTCACCGGTGAGGTGGAGCCTCCCCGTCACCGGGTTTGCACCTGTCAGAAGTGCATTCGTACCGGCGACATCGAGAATATCGGCAAGACTGCCCGTCACGGCACCTACTTTGAGATGCTGGGCAACTTCTCCTTTGGCGACTACTTTAAGCACGAGGCTATTGCCTGGAGCTGGGAGTTCCTGACCAAGGTGGTTGGCCTGGACGAAAGCCGCCTGTATCCTTCCATCTACGAGAATGACGACGAGGCCTTCGAAATCTGGAACAAGGAGATCGGCGTTCCCGCTGATCACATCTTCCGTTTCGGCAAGAAGGACAATTTCTGGGAGCATGGCTCCGGTCCCTGCGGCCCTTGCTCTGAGATCTACTATGATCGCGGCGAGAAGTACGGCTGCGGCAAGCCTGACTGCGTGGTTGGCTGCGACTGCGACCGTTACATGGAAGTCTGGAACAACGTCTTCTCCCAGTTCAACAATGACGGCCAGGGCAACTACACCGAGCTGGCACAGAAGAACATCGACACCGGCATGGGCCTGGAGCGTCTGGCTGTTGTTTGCCAGGACGTGAACTCCCTGTTCGATGTGGATACTGTTATGAACATCACCAACAAGGTCACCGAGCTGACCGGCGCTTCCTACGGCCAGAGCGTCAAGATGGATGTTTCCCTCCGTGTCATTACCGACCATATCCGGGCCTCCACCTTCATGATCGCCGACGGCGTTCTGCCCAGCAACGAGGGCCGCGGCTATGTTCTGCGCCGTCTGCTGCGCCGGGCTGCCCGTCACGGCAAGCTGCTGGGTGTCAATGATCCTTTCCTGTATAAGGTTGTGGAGACTGTCGTTCAGGAGAACGAGATCCACTACACCTACCTGCGGGAGCGTGCAGAGTATATCACCCGCATCGTCAAGGTGGAGGAAGAGAACTTCGGCCGCACCATCGACGGCGGTATGCGCATCTTTGCGGAAAAGCTGGCTGAGCATAAGGCCAAGGGTGAGAATGAATTCTCCGGTGCCGATGCCTTCCTGCTGGCCGATACCTACGGCTTCCCCATCGACCTGACTGTGGAAATGGTGGCCGATGAGGACATGACCCTGAATATGGAGGAGTTCACCCGGCTGAGAGAAGAGCAGCGGGTCCGTGCCCGTGAGGCCCGGAAGGCTCTGGGCGATCTGGCATGGGCAGGTATCGACCTGGGTCTGGACAACACCCCCACCACCTTCGTTGGCTACACCGAAAACACCTGCGAAGCCAAGGTTCTGGCTGTCTGCGTGGGTGATGAAGTCTCCGGCACCATCGCCGGCGGCGAAAGCGGCATTCTGGTTCTGGACCAGACTCCCTTCTACGCCGAAATGGGCGGCCAGGTGGCTGACCATGGCGTGATCACCGTGGGCGACAGCAAGTTTGAGGTTACCAATGTCCAGAAGGACAAGGGCGGCAAGTACCTGCATCACGGCAAGATGGTCTCCGGTTCCATCAAGGTGGACGATATGGTTACCGCTTCCATCTGCATGGACCGCCGCAAGGCCATCATGCGTGCCCACTCCGCTACCCACCTGCTGCAGAAGGCGCTGGTGAGCGTGCTGGGTGACCATGTCCATCAGGCTGGTTCTCTCGTTGAGCCCGACCGCCTGCGTTTCGACTTTACCCATTACTCCGCCCTGACCGCTGAAGAGCTGGCAAAGGTGGATGCCATTGTCCAGGCTGCTGTCCTGGAGGGCTACGGTGTGGATA
>JAXJVC010000191.1:0-2858 GCA_036308745.1 Oscillospiraceae bacterium
CCGCAGTACCATGCGTGGGTGGGCAGGTTCAGATAGGTGTACTGGAAGTTCCAGACCTCGTAAGCCAGGATATACAGCCAGATCATATCGGGCCACAGCATATCCTTCTTGTCCTTGGAGGTGTAGATGCCCCACCAGCCGGTCATGCAGAAGATGTTGATGATACCGGCGATGCCGTTGAGCCAGTTCCACCAGCCACCATAGAGCCACACATTTTCACTGGACAGCCACCAGCCATCGGGGGACAGGGCACCCTTGATGCCGGATTCAAAGTCACTGACAACAGCGATCAGAATGTTTGCGGCAACGATCAGGAAAGGATACACCTTAAACCAGTCAGTTTTGCCGATGGACCACTTGTATTTCAGCATCATAAAGCCGATGCAGCCCAATGTCGCGGCATAGAGCTTGAAATAGTGGAACCAGCCGTTCATGTACACATAGGTGGGATTGTTCAGTGCCCACTGAGCACCCATGGCAGCGCCCACATAAATGGAAATGAAGTAAACAGTCAATGCTGCGGGCAGAACCAGGAAGCAGGCAATGCCGCCCCATTTTGTTCGACGGGCAAATTCATTGGCAAGAATCAGACCCACGAATACCATCAGCCAGCCCAGCAGCTGGAAAAGCGCAGTTTCACCGTAAATCTGGAATAACATAAGATAACCTCCTTATATTACTTCTACTTCTTTGATATATAATTCATTTCCTTTGAGAAGCCAGGTCCTTTCGCTGCCGCAGTAGGGGCAGATACGGCCATGCTGCACGGTTGGGTATTCCTGCTTGCAATCATCACACCAGGTGACGGCAGGCAGGATTTCAACTTTCATCTCACAGTCGGTCAGAAGCGGCTTCTTTTTGATGGCCCAAGCCCAGCAATCGGTGAGGTAGTGGGGAATCACCGTGGATACCTCACCGATCTCAATGGTCACACTCTGGATCTGGGTCACGTCGTTTTCTTTTGCTACGGATTCCAGCGAATCCATGATATGAAATACAACACCCAGTTCGTGCATCTTACTGCTCCTTCTTCTTGGAGAACTTGATCTTCAGGGCCTGCTTGGCGCCGTTGCCCAGAACGTAAGGCAGCTTCTTTTCACTGGGAATCATGTTGGAGCATTCGGGGCGCTCGCGGTGAAGTTTGATAGCACCGAATTCGCACTTGGTGGTGCAGACACCGCAGCCGATGCACTTGTTGGGGTCAACGACAGATGCGCCGCAGCCCAGACAACGCGCAGTTTCTGCCTTGACCTGCTCTTCAGTGAAGGGAAGCTTTGCGTCCCGGAAGGACTTCTTGTGGTCGATATCCTTGCGGGTACCGGGAATCTGACGGGAGGAGTTGTCGTACTGCTCCACGCGGATATTTTCCTTGTCCAGCGCAATAAACTCACGGCGGTTGCGGCCAATGGTCAGGCTGGAATGGGGCTGCACGAACCGGTGGATGGAAATGGCACCTTCACGGCCTGCCGCAATGGCATCAATGGCAAACTTGGGGCCGGTGTACACATCACCGCCTACAAAAATATCGGGCTCAGCGGTCTGATAAGTCAGGGAATCTGCCACAGCGCCATTGCCGCGGCCCAGTTCTACCTTGGAACCTGCCAGTAGATCGCCCCACAGGATACTCTGACCAATGGACAGGAACACTCGTCCGCAGGGAACGGTCTGGGTGTCATTCTCATCATAGGTGGGAGCGAAGCGGCCCTCTGCATCCCAAACGCTGGTGCAGCGCTTGAATACGATGCCGGTGACCTTTCCATGCTCGGTCAGAATCTCCTTGGGACCCCAGCCGCAGTCGATAGTCACATCCTCTTCCAGAGCTTCGGCGATTTCTTCTTCGGAGGCAGGCATCTTGTCACGAGGCTCTAAGCAGAACATGGAAACAGATTCTGCGCCGCAGCGCTGCGCGGTTCTTGCCACGTCGATTGCCACGTTGCCACCGCCAACTACAACGGTCTTTCCGGTTACGGGATAGCTTTCGTCAGCGCCGACCGTGCGCAGGAAGTCCACTGCAGTCATGACGCCTTCTGCATCCTCGCCGGGGATATTGGCTTTTCTGCCGCCCTGGCAGCCGATGGCGATGTAGAATGCCTTGTAGCCTTCAGCGCGCAGCTGGTCGAGGGTAACATCCTTACCGACCTCGATGCCGCACTTGATTTCCACACCCATAGCCTTGATGATCTCGATTTCTGCGTCGATGACATCCTTTTCCAGCTTGAAGCTGGGGATGCCGTAGCGAAGCATGCCGCCGGGCTTTTCGTTCTTTTCGAAGATCACAGGGGAATAGCCCTTTTCAGCCAAGTAGAAGGCACAGCTAAGACCCGCAGGGCCTGCGCCGATGATGGCAACCTTTTCGGGGAAGTAGCCGTTGAGGGAAGGAACGACCTTCTTGGGAATATAGCGGGTTTCCGCATTCAGATCCTGCTGAGCGATGAACTTCTTGACCTCGTCAATGGCGATGGCCTGATCGATGGAACCTCTGGTGCAGGCATCCTCGCAGCGGCGGTTGCAGATGCGGCCGCAGATGGCGGGCAGAGGATTATCCTTCTTGATGAGAGCCAGTGCCTCGGTGTAACGACCCTGAGCAGCCATCTTCAGGTAACCCTGAACGGCGATATGGGCGGGGCAGGCAGTTTTACAGGGAGCAGTGCCGGTATCATAGCAGTTGATGCGGTTGTTGTCCCGGTAGTTTTCATCCCACATGTGGGGACCCCACTTCTGCTCAGAGGGCAGCGGATGCTTGGGGTATTCTACCTGCTTGCCATCCTTGGTGCACAGCTTCTGACCCAGCTTCACAGCACCGGCGGGACAGACCTCCACGCACTTGCCACAGGCAACACAGTCATCGGTTTCAACTC
>JAXJVC010000192.1:0-1706 GCA_036308745.1 Oscillospiraceae bacterium
GCCAGCAGCTGTGCCAGAGCGTCGATGACACCCATGTTTCCGATACCGCCGATCATCAGGAACAGGCCAACCAGCAGGCCCAGGGTTTCAAAGTCAATGGCCTTCAGGGGTCCCATGATGGCGTCCAGATTCTTTTTCTTTGCGTAGTTGTAGATCAGGCCGATGATCAGCAGGGTGAAGCAGATCAAGCCATTGGTCTCAGCGGGCATCTCAAAGGGCAGGAAGGAAGCCACGATCAGAAGAACGATAGCGCCAACCAGCAGCACGGTGGGAACCATATCCTCGACTTCGGTCATCTTACCGGTCTTGGGGATAGCGCCCTTATCCTTGCGGAAGGTGAAGTAAACGATCATTGCAGACAGAACTGCGCCCAGCTCCACCATAAAGAACATACCGGGTTTGCCCTGATACCAGATGAAGTCCAGGAAGCTCATATCCAGAGCGGAACCCAGCATAATAGCAGTGGTGTCGCCAACCAGGGTGGCGGCACCCTGCAGGTTGGAAGAAACAGCGATGGAAATGATAAAGGGAACGGGGTTGGTCTTCAGTTTCTTGCAGATTTCAATGGCAACAGGGGCGATCATCAGAACGGTGGCCACATTATCAACGAAAGCGGAGATGATACCGGCGAACAGGCTGAGGGAAACAGCGGCCCACTGAACATTGGGGACCTTGTTCATGATCATGTCAGCCAGACGCTCGGGCATGTGGCTGTCGATGAACAACTGAACCAGGCCCATGGTACCGCCGATCATCAGCAGAACATTAAAGTCCAGGGCGCCGATGATGCCAGACACGGGCAGCATACCGGAGATGATGAAGATCAACCCGGAAGCCAATGCGATGTAGGGACGGTACTTGCTGAAAGTCAGCATCAGCACATAAGTCAACCCGAAGAGGATAATTGCAGGTAACAAGAGAATCTTTCCTTTCATATATATAATCTTAATCATTATATATTACAGCCGGTAAAGATTGAGCAAAGAAACAGCGCTGCTGCCATATTCATGCCTGAGGAAGCTGATGTTTTCCGGAATAGTTATCCAGCATCAAAGATCGTCATTTGTATTACCTTTCCGCATTTGCCGATCGGTCAGCTTGGTCAACAGGGACACAACACCAAAGATAACAACGGTCACAATAAAAACACCCAGATAGCCGGTACCCATAATGGGCAGGGCTTCCATCAAAAGATCCAAGCGCATAGCTCACCCTCCAATCTGTGCTTTTACCAGTGCCAAAATCAAGCCACCGGCGATAACGGATGCAATCTGGCCGGAAACATTAACACCGATGGAGTGCATCAGCAGGAAATTCTGGTTATCTTCCTCCAGGCCCAGCTTATGCACCACACGGGCGGACATGGGGAATGCGGAGATACCGGCAGCACCGATCATGGGGTTGATCTTCTCCTTAGAGAACAGGTTCATGACCTTTGCCACCATAATGCCACCGAAGGTGTCAAACACGAAAGCTACCAAACCCAGTCCAATGATGATCAGTGTATCGACCTGAAGGAAGTCAGCAGCTTTCATCTGGGAAGCGATGGTAATGCCCAGGAAGATGGTAATCAGATTTGCCAAAGCATTCTGTGCGGTTTCGGAAATGGACTGCATCACACCGCACTCCCGGATCAGATTGCCGAACATCAAAAAGCCGATCAGCGCCACCGCATCGGGAGCCACGATACCAACGATAACAGTCAC
>JAXJVC010000193.1:0-6777 GCA_036308745.1 Oscillospiraceae bacterium
ATTGCAGCCATGGGTTCCATTCTGACCAATAAGTATGCCGAGGGCCTGCCTGGCAAGCGTTACTACGGTGGCTGCCACTGCGTGGACGAGATCGAGCAGCTCTGCATCGACCGCGCCAAGGCTCTGTTCGGTGCTGACTTTGCCAATGTCCAGCCCCACTCCGGCGCCCAGGCCAACATGGCTGTGCAGCTTGCTATGCTGCAGCCCGGCGACACGATGATGGGTATGAGCCTGGCCAACGGCGGCCACCTGTCCCACGGCAGCCCTGCCAACATTTCCGGTAAGTATTACAATGTGGTTTCCTACGATGTCAACCACGATACCGGTCTCATCGATTATGATCAGATTCGGGATATGGCTAAGAAGTGCCAGCCCAAGCTTATCATTGCAGGTGCCTCCGCATATCCCCGGGCCATTGATTTTAAGCTCTTTGCAGACATTGCCCATGAGGTGGGCGCTGTGCTGATGGTGGATATGGCCCATATCGCCGGTCTGGTCGCCGGTGGCGCTCACATGAGCCCTGTGCCCTATGCTGACATTGTCACCACCACTACCCACAAGACCCTTCGGGGTCCCCGGGGCGGCCTGATCCTGGCAAAGGAAGAGTTTGCAAAGAAGCTTAATTCTGCCGTGTTCCCTGGTACCCAGGGTGGTCCTCTGGAGCATGTCATTGCCGCAAAGGCTGTCTGTCTGAAGGAGGCTATGCAGCCTGAGTTTAAGACCTATGCCCAGAACGTGGTAAAGAACGCCAAAGTTATGGCAGATTCTCTGCTGGCTGAGGGTTTCGATCTGGTCACCGGCGGCACCGATAACCATCTGATGCTGGCTGATCTGCGTCCTATGAACATTACCGGCAAGGAACTGCAGACCCGCTGCGACGCTAACCACATCACCCTGAATAAGAACGCCATCCCCAACGACCCCCAGAAGCCTGCTGTTACCAGCGGCGTCCGTATCGGCACAGCTGCTGTTACCACCCGCGGCCTGGGTGAGGAGGAGATGAAGCGGATCGCCCACTGCATCGCCCTGACCGCTAAGGATTTTGAGGGCACCCAGGCAGAGGTTCACGCCACCGTGGCCGATATCTGCGAGAAGTTCCCCCTGTATAAGTAAGCAAAATGGAGCAGTCGAAAGACTGCTCCATAAATTTTTTAAAGCTTCCGAATGTTTTTCACGATCCAATCCATATCCTGTAACTGGTAGGGTCTGCCGCAGCTGGGACAAGTTTTATGCCGGACAGCATCAAAGCTGGTGGCGCAGCTGCTGCAGTTAATGCTATGGATGGAAAAATGTAGGTCTATGGGCTTGCTGATGTCCCGGCACATCCACATCCGGAACCAGTCCCGCTGCTCCCGAATGTTTCGGTCGGAATCGTAAAGATTGTCCAGGCATACATCTACTGTCACGAAGCAGATTCCGTTCACCACGCGGAAGTTGACCAGTGAAGTAGCACCGGTAAACTGGCTATCTACGATTCTCTGGAAGTACGGATTTCCGTCACCTTCATAGAAGGGCATTGTCTGGGGATCCTGAGAAAACAGTACTGTTTTCAGAAGGTTTACAATCTTGTCCATAAAATAGGTATAAGAGAACTCGGGACTATGTACCTGCATCTGGCGTTCAAAGCGTTTTTCCGAGTCTCCCAGCCGAATCAGCAGAGGGATCGCCTTGCCTGCCTGTGAAAACACGGTGACTAATTTTCTTGCACACCATGCGATATAGCCAATGAAGGCACTGAGAATGGCGCCGGACAGCAGACCGCTGATCAGACACCCCAGGAAACTGCCGTTTCCGCCGAATACAGACAACGCCACAGAAAGCGGAATACACAAACAGGCGGTTTTCAGGATGGGCTTTTTAATATCTCCTTTGAGTTCGTCTTTGGTCATGCCTATATCCTCTATGTGATAGAAGTTACCCACTTTGGGATACAGGTCTGTCATCTCAAACCGGGTACCACAGTAGTCACAGCCATCCATCAGTCCAGCCAGGGTGCTGCTTGCACCGCAGTTGGGGCAGATGTGGATGTCTTTTCCGGCGGCATAGATGTCATGAACATTGGTAATATACTGATACAGCAGACTGTTTTTTTGCCACTTGAATACTTTCTTACCACGGCGTGTCATGGTGCGGGTGAAGCGGAAGGTCCGGCAATCCATGTGGGTCCGGTAATGACCGTCCTGCCATTCTTTTCTGACGCCGTTTCCATCTACAAAATGTCCCCTGGGAACCAGATCATATTCCAGTTCCAGATTCCGGCTGCGCAGACGGGCGTGCTGATTTTCCAAAACCCAGGCCAGATCCTGGTCTGCCTGTCTGGGGGCTTTTCCGCTGCGGCTCCACTGCTGCAGTTCCAGGACAAAGGCTTCGTAAATATCCCGGGGCTTCGCTATGGTTCGCTGTTCTTCCTTTTTCATATTGCTACACCTTCTTATTTCTTAATTGCTGTGATTGGGATCGTATTTTTACAGGAGAAGATCGGAAAGCTCTGTTAAGCTATTGACAACGGCGTTCGGTTTTTCAGAGTTGTCCGAAATATTCCAATACTGACCAAATCCCTGTTTGATCCAAATAGTGTGCATTCCCATCTGATTCGCGGGAAGGATATCGTTGTCAATACGGTCGCCGATCATTATGCATTCCTCGGGGAGACATCCGCTTCGGCTCAGGGCAATCTCGAAAATTCGGGGATCCGGTTTGGCTACACCTTCCTCAGCAGAGGTCACCACAAGGTCTATGTATTGCAAAATACCATGCCGGGCAAGACGTTCTGCCGTGCCGGGAAGCTGGTTGGCAATGATGCCAATCTGATATTTTTTGCTCAGAACGGCAAGACAATGGGCAGCATCGGGATACAATCTTTCGTAATCTGAATGCCACTTAGGCAAAGAAGTTCCAAACTGTTTTGCGCATACCTTATCTCCCTGTTTGTTTTCTTTGTAATATGCAACGGCGGTCCTGGAAACATATTCATAGGGGATACCGGCCTGGGAAGCGATCTCCTGAAAACGATGGACATATGCTTCACGTTCATCGATCAGGGTAGAGCCGACATCAAAAAACAACCATTTTACGGATTCAAACATGACAATATCCTTTCTGAATCATCCAAACCGCCGTGCGAATCCACATTTTCGGCACAATTCTTCTGTAGCCCTTCCATTGCGAAATCCCTGACAAATGTCCTGGGCCTTTGCAGAAGTCAAAATATCATCCATGTCATCCGTAAGCAGGTTTCCAAGTGCGATATCTCCTTCGTGATCCAGACAGCAGGGGACTACGGTGCCATCACACAGAACGCCGATCTGGTCCCGCAGGCCGTAGCAGAAGACCCGGTCTCCGCCATCTGCGGCAGACAGGTCCGGCCAATCAAATTTGTCTCCATATTCCAGATACACCCGGTCTCCGATCCGGGTGCCCCGGTGTTCTGTTTTCCAGGGTTTGGGGAAGAACGCTTCCATAGAAACCAGGATATCACCGTTTTTTTCGTCTGCGCCGCCGTTATTCCACAGCCGGTATACCACAAGCTTCTTTCCCTCCGCTGCCTTGCCAAAGGAGAAGCACCCTTCCAGATACTCGGAAAAGGGAATGGAAAGGTCATTGGCTTCAAAGGCGTGGAGGGAAACATTGATCTTATGCAGGGCAGGGGAGTGCAGCAGCATGGTCTGTTGTTTCTTCAAAAGGGTGCCATTGGTGGTCAGGATCACCTTAAAGCCCTGTTCACCGGCAAGGGTCAGAAATCGCGCAAGATCAGGATGGCACAGAGGTTCTCCCATGAGATGGAAGTAAAGAAAGTCGGAATATGGCCGCAGCTTGGGCAGCAGGGCAGAAAAAACATCCTCCGTCATAACGTGAGGTTTTCTCCTTGTTCCGGGACAGAATCTGCATTTTAAGTTGCAGATATTTGATATTTCTAAGTAAATCTTATTAAATCGTTTCATAGATTTTAAAAATGAGGTACGGTAGCGTGTTTCGGACATACAAACCCCCTAAAGCAGACGGTAACATATATATGGTCTGCTTTAGGGGATCCTTATTGTATTGGGATTGCTGCTTGTCTCTTATGCTTCAGAGAACTGATCTTTACCGACCATGCAAAGAGGACACTCAAAATCTTCGGGAACATCTGCCCAGGCAGTACCGGGAGCAATGCCACCCTCGGGATATCCCAGCTCTTCGTCGTATTCCCAACCGCAAACGTCACATACATATTTCATAATGAGTACCTCCATAATTTTTTAGGATGGAATTATTATAGCAAAGAAGCTTCCTCACTGCAATAGTTTTCTCTATGGTCTTTCCGCTTACAGTCTTCCGGAAGTTGTTCCCTCCACACGGGAGTGCATATTGCATTAACGTTTTCTTGTCCTGGTGACAGTATCTGCGTAAACAGGAGTTGCCGATCCGAAGCCGCCAGACACAGTGAGGATTTGCCCTGTGGTGTAGGCAGAAGCGTCGCTGGCAAAATAGCACACCGCTTCCGCGATCTCCTCTGGCTGTCCCATACGGCCCAACGGAATATGACGCAGAAACAGATCGCGGAATTCGTCAGACAGATGCTTTTTTACTGCTTCTGTAGCGGTCATGCCGGGAAGAACTGCGTTGCATCGGATCTGATGCTTTGCCTCCTGTACGGCGATCAGCTTGGTCAGGTAGTTGATAGCGGCTTTGCTTGTGCCATATGCAACCTGAGAAATGTCCGGCACCTGACCTCCAACGGACGAAATGTTGATGATACTGCCGCCGCCATGCTTCGCCATGTGCTTTGCCGCGGCCTGGCTTGCCATAAAAACGCTTCGCAGGTTCAAATTTACCGTATCCAAAAAGATCTGTGGATCTGTATTGGCAAAATCAAGATCTTTTCCAGGGTTGGATGTTCCAAAATTGTTGACCAGTACATCGATACGGCCTGCATCCCGGACCACATCCTCCACCATGGAAGGAAAGGTTTCCGGCTTGGTGGCATCATTGTACACACATCTTACGCCACCTAAGGTGCTCGCGATCTCCTGCGCCCGTTCTATATTCCGGGCGGCCATATAGACCCGGGCGCCCTCCTCGGCACACTTTTTCACAATAGCAAGGCCGATCCCCTGTGTGGAAGCGGTCACCAGAACGACTTTATCATCTAATCTCATTTTAGCTCTCCTTTTACGCTTTTCGTTTAGGCAGAAACAGAACGGCTATTATGCCCAATGTGACGCACAGGATCTCTGCAACAGCCAGGAAATGAATGGAGCCCACCGCTGCAGCTGGTCCCGCAGCACCTGCGGCAATTCTATCTGAGATCTGGTTGGTGAATAACGGAACAAACACTGCCACGCCAAAGGGTGCAGCAAGATCCCGGAACAGACCATAGGTTCCCGTGCCTGCGCCCGCCTCCTGGGGTGTCAGTCCGGAGAGGACGATTTTCATAAAGATGGTTCCGTTTCCACCCAGACCGAATCCAAGGATTCCAAGGGCTGCCATCAGCAGAAATACAGATGTGGACTCCGTGAATAGCAGCAGGATTCCGCATCCAATTCCGGTCAACAGGAAAGAACCAAATAAGATTAGTTTTGGTTCATACTTATCAGCCAAGGGGCCAAGAAGCACGGCACCAAGAGACATTCCGATATACAGAACGGATATGGCATAACCGGAGATCACGGAATTGCCTGGCTGGGTGTAATTGACAAAAACGATGGTGTTTGTCATATTGGCCTGCATTAGCCCCTGAGTCAGAAACAGGGCAAGAACACTTAGGATAAAAGCATTACGCTTTATGAAGCTGCCCGATAATATGGGATGTTCAGCCTTCTGTTCCGCAAGAACCAGTCCAGTCAGACTGACGATTGCAGCACCCAGTACAATTAGAAACGGCGCGGAAATCCAGCCGAAGTTCTGTCCAAAGGAGGGAATACACAGCAGCAGACTAAAGAAAATCAGAATCAGAACAGCCCCGGGGCCATCAAAGTTTTGTAGTGCCTTCTTAGTGGATATCTGATTTCGTGACGTAAGAACGCAGGCGGCAAAGATCCCGGCGCAAATGGCAACGCATACCCATAGCATGGTGCGCCATCCAGAAGCGGAAACAATCGATCCGCCAATGGTTGGGCCAATGATCACCGATGCGCTGGAAAGGAGCATATACAGGGAAAATCCCTTTGCAACCTTGTCTTGAGGAAACTCTGTTGCGATATAGGCAAGGATCACAGGCCCCATTGCCGCTGTTCCGATGCCCACCAAAAACCGGGCTGCCATCATAAAAATAAGAGAGTTGGCAAGAGCAGACAGTACATTGCCCAAGGTGAACACCGCAATCCCCAGGAGAAGTGTCTTTCTCCGACCGATTACATCTCCAACTTTGCCAAGGATCGGCGCACAGGCAGCGGTGGACATGGCCTGAGCCAGGGCAGTCCACGTGGTGTTGTTATAGTCGATGCCAATGTCCTGCACAAAGGCAGGCCCCAGAACCGTGGAAAAACCACCAACAAGACCAATCAAAAGGGCGGCCAATGCATAAGGAATAAACCCTCGTATATAGGAATCGTTACGTTCCATCATATCACTTCCTTTTGCGGATAGTATGCCCGGAATTTCCCTGCATTATTGGTCGGCCTTTGGACACACTTTTGTGTAGGGAGGAATCAAATATGAAACAGAAGTTTTTGATTTGTAAACATTGCGGCAATATCATTGCCATGATCCGGGACAAAGGCGTGCCGGTATACTGCTGTGGTGAGGAAATGCACGAGATGATTCCGGGCACTACAGAAGCCTCCGGAGAAAAACACA
>JAXJVC010000194.1:0-7642 GCA_036308745.1 Oscillospiraceae bacterium
ATGCTGCACAGGATGGCATTCTTCGGGAACATCCCGCCCTGCACATAGTAGTTTGCCCCGGAGGAGGGGCTGTGCATCAGTTCCAAATGCTGACAGTAAGTGAAGTCCTCATTGCGAGGCTCACCAATGATGATGTTGGCGTCCCGCAGTGCGGCATGGTATTCCTCCTTGGTCCAATCCGGCTCCCGGAAAGCAAACTCACACCACGGCCCTGCCTGTCCCACCAGTTCCCTGCGGGTAGCTTCGTCACAGGGAAACAGTACCAGTCCTTTTTTCATTTCTTCTCCTCCACCATCGCTTCGATCCGGGAAATAATGCTGTCCCAGCTTAGCTGATCCCGGAGACTTTCCTGCACTTTCTGCACGTTCTCTTTGATTTCCTCATCCCGATACACATCACAAACGGCCTGGAACAGTTCCTTACCCCTGCTGGGGAAAGAGCGGACCCGCTTGCCCAGACCCAACTCCACGACCCGCTTGGCATTGGCAGGCTGGTCATTCAGGAAGGGCATCGCCACCATGGGTACCCCTGCATAAAGCGCTTCATTCACGCTGTTCATTCCGCAGTGGGTCAGGAACACATCGGTATGTTCCAGCACCTCGATCTGAGGAACAAAGGAGTAAGCATAGATATTTTCCGGGATTTTTCCCAGTGTTTCCGGCTTGATCCGGCCGGTATTCAGGATCACGGACATCTCCTTGCCTCCAAATGCCCGGATGCACTCCTTGCAGAAGCCCCGGTTGCTGATAATGCTTCCCAGGGAAATGTACACGATGGGATGCTTCATTTTCTCATAGGGGATGTCCGATTTTCCCATCTGATTCTTCTGGGGCGGCGCCAGGAACAGGAAGCTGTCATCAAAGCTTTCCCGGTGTTTCTGGAACATCTCCGGCACGTAGACGATGTTCAGGTCGGGCCGGTCGTGGAGGACCGCATCATCCATCGTTCCATGTTCCAGGCCCATATATGCCGCCTTCTTCTTTCCCATGACCTGCACATCGATCAGCCGGAGGGACAGCCGGAATGCCAGGTCCGCGTCCTGCACCATCTGTTCCGACCAGGCAGGCTGAGAAAACTGCCGCACACAGGGGATACCCTTTTTCCGGGCGATCTCGATGCCCGGGTAGAAGAACATCTCGTAGATCAGCAGATCAAAGGGGCCTTCCAGCGCCATACAGGTATCGTAGGCCGCCTGAAAGCAGGTGGTCTTCTTTTTCTGGGCGTCGATATCCACAGGGAAATCGGGATAGGGTACAAATTCCGCCCCGGTCTTTTCGATCTTCTCCCGAAATTCCTCGGCATTCACATAGGTCACCTGATGCCCCTGCTGTACCAGCTCCCGAGTCAGGGGCAACGTAGGATTGACGTGCCCGGAATAGGGAACGTTTACCATCAAAATCCGCATTCTGTTTTCCTCCTTACAGCAGTCGTTGGGCCAGATCCATCAGGGTCTGCCATCTTTCTTCTTCGCTCATCCTTTCAAAAGACGGGGAATGCAGGGTGCCGGAGATGCCGAACAAAAGCTGCCCCGCCACAATGTCCGCAGGTTCTTCGCTGCGGCAGCCCCACCGCTTTATCAATTCCATGATCGCAGGCTTCATTTCCAGCGCAGTCCTTGCCGACATGGCGTACTGAACAGTCCAGTGCATATTCCCGGACAGCCCATGATAGATTTTCATGGAATCCCCAAGATGCGCCAGAAATCTCCGGAAGAATTCCTCAGGAGAATCACAGCCTTCTGTGATCTCCACCAACTGCAGCCGGTAGTCCCTGAAGAACCGCTCCACCACCTGCTGAAACAGCTCCTCCTTGGATTTGAAGTAGTGGTAGAACATTCCCACTTCGCCGCCCACACGATCCAGGATCATCCGCACCGATGTGGCATCGTAACCCTTTTCCAAAAACAAGTCTCTGGCGGCAGCCAGGATCTCATCCCGCTTTCCGCCTTCCAGCACCGCTTTTCGTGCCATAGTCCTTCCTCCTTAAACCGAATATTGTTCTGTTAATTGAAGTATACAACATCAGGCTCCTTTTGTCAAGGATTTTCAGAACGATATTCTGTTTATTTCTTTCAGAAAAGGAGGTGTTGTTTTATGCATAAAAAAATGTCATTCCGATCCAGCGCACTTGTGTGGCATGGAGATCCCCTAAAAAGAAGGAGATTGCCGCACCAGCATGCGCGCTGATTCGCAATGACATTGATTTACGGTAACTTTTACTTTTCGAGACAGGTCCTTGTGTCAGCTCCAGTCGCTGAGCAGCACCTGTTCATATGCAAACCAGTCCCGGGTCAGATCCAAAACCATATCCCAGGCGCCCTCCTCCTGGAAGCGGTGGCTGGTTCCGGGGATGATCACCAGTTTGGCTTGTTCATTGATCCGGTTAAACTGCTGGATATCCGAATTGCGGATATAGGCATCGTCCTCTCCGTGGAGGATTAGCATCGGGATGGAATAGGGAGCCAGGGCAATATTCTCCCGCAGTTCCTCGTAAAATTTGTAGGTCACATCAAAGGGCCGGGGCGCCCGGAAGGTGATCCGGTCCAATGCCCAAAGCGTCTCCCGGGAAAGGCCGCCCATGGCCAGCAGGGTCTCGTGCATCCGCACCGAGGGAGTCTGGACCACCAGCTTCACCCGTCCCGGCATCTCCTGCAGGTCCTGCAACGCCAGAAGGGTGATATAGGCGCCAAAGCCTGTGGCAAAAATGCAAAGGTCCTCCACCTCCAGGTACTGCTCCCGGAGATACCGGGCAGCTGTCAGCAAGCAGTCCACGCAATTTGCCACTGTCAGGTATTCGTCAGACAGGGGGCTTTCTCCGTGGGCAGGAAAGTCGAAGCGCAGGGTGGCTGCGTAAAACATCCCCATCTCTTCCGCGATGCCCTCCTGGATCTCATCGGCCGAGCTGCCGCCAATACCATGGACACCCAGAACGATACGGCGGATCTCGCCATAGTCGGGTTCAAACAGCTTACAGGGGATCTGCAGCTCTCCCTCTGCCAAAATAAAGGTCTTTTCCATTGTTACCCCCGGTCCAGCAAATGCTGCTTCTGATAATATTTCCAATATGGTATCAGAAAATTCAGCAAATTTCAACAACTATCCATTATTTTCCGTCCACCTGTTTCAAAAAAGTCAGCACCGCTGCGTTGAAACCCTTCTCCTCCTCATATAGACCGTGGCCCCATTTTTCGTACATTCGAAGCTGTGCCCCCGGGATCTGCTGTGCGATGTCCCGGGAGGCTTGTCCTCCCAGGGCTTTGTCCTGTTCGCCACCTATAACCAGCGTAGCCGCCCTGATCCGGGGAAGCTCTGCCCAGGCGTCATGCGCCAGACAGGCCTGGGCCATAATCAGAAACCGTTCATAGGAATTGGGTTTGGTCAGCTTTCCCATCAGCGGAACCATCCATTTGTTTTTGCGGTAATAGGCATCGGAGTACATCCGCTTCACATTGCTGTCCATCAGCCCTATGTGGTCATCCCGCCGGGCATAGTCCATCCACTCCGTCACAGATTCGATGATGACCGGATTGGGTCGGGAGGAGGTCACCGCCAATACCAGCTTGCCTACCTTTTCGGGGTAGTCGATGGCCAGATACTGGGCAATCATACCGCCCATGGAAACTCCCACCACATCCGCATTCTCAATACCCAGTCGGTCCATGGCCAGCTTTTTGTCCCGGGCCATCTCCCGAATCGTGCAGCCCTGGGGCAGGTGGTTTCTGCGGCTGAATACGTAGACGGTGTATTCCCCCGCAAACTCCCGGTACATCAGTGCCATTGGTAGGGCCGTCCCTTTTACTGTTCGCAGGCCGTCCCCCAGGCCGGGCAGCAGCACAAGATTCTTCTTTCCCGTGCCGAACCGGACATAGTCCAGCTCCCCCTCGGGAAGGCTTACGGTTCCGTTTACCGCATGAAACAGCATAAGTATCCTCCTCAATATAGTTCGATCAAAGCGCCGCCGGACAAACTTTGCAGCCGGCAACCCATCCGTTCCTTCAAATATTCGTACTGCCGCTCTCCGGTGCAGTGTCCGGTGTAATAGACCGTGGGATACATCAGCAGGTCCAGGGCCGCTTTCTCCAACACTTCCGCCCCTTCCCCTGCCGGGTCCAGCTTCATAAAGTGAAAACCGCCCACCAGCACATCTGGCCGGAACCAATGGACGATGTTTCGGATACCCTTATGGGAGCAACCGCTGAACAGGATGCGCTTTCCCGCTTCTTCGACCAGCAGATACTGCTCATGCCGGAAGTCTTCGGGGCAACGCCTCCCGTCCACCTCCATTTTCTGTCCGGCGGGGTCCACAGGGCAGACCTGTTCCCAGCCATTGCAGGAATACAGGGTGATCCCCGGCCCGATCTGACGGGTCTCCTCCACGAAAACCAGTCGTCCATTGTTCCGAAGCGACGGATCCAGCCCGATGTAGGTTTCCGCAGCGTTGTAGTGGGGCGCAAAGGCATCCCGACTGAGGTAAACCGGCGCGGCAGGGTTGATCTCCAAAAACCGACTCAGACCGCCGCCGTGGTCATAGTGCCCATGAGAAAGGACTGCCATGTCCACTCTGCCCAGGTCAACACCCAGTTTTTCCGCATTGCGCACAAAGGCTTCGCCCTGGCCCATATCGAACAAAATCCGGCAATTTTCTGTCTCAATATACAGGCTCAGCCCATGTTCTGCCCGAATATCCTCCCGGCAGGCGGTATTTTCCAGCAGTGTCCAGATTTTCATGGTTTCTCCCTTCCCGGCAGCCGCCCCATCAGTGCCCCACCGTTGTCCTTCAGCCAGCACTTCCGCTCCCGGTAGTCCGGCAGTACCTTCTCCACCTCCCCCCAGAATTGCTGGGAGTGGTTCATTTCCAGCCGGTGGCACAGCTCGTGGACGATGACGTAATCTATAACCTCCGGAGGGGCCAGCATCAGCAGGCAGTTGAAATTGAGATTTCCTTTGCTGCTGCAGCTGCCCCACCGGGTATGCTGGCAGCGAATGGTGACAGACCCATAGGAAACGCCTATTTTCTCCCCGAAATATGCCACCCGCTCCGGGATGACCTTCCGGGCTGTTTCTGCCAGGGCTTGTATCTCCTCCAGGCTGAATTTCGGCAGGCTCTGCGCTTCTGATGTCCGGGCCAGATGCTTTTGGATCCATGCCGCCTTGCTCTGCACGAACCGCTCCACATCCCGGATCGCCATCCGTCTGGGACAGCGGACCAGAACCTTTCCCTCCGGGGTGATCTGGATGGCTACGGTCTTCCGGGCAGAGCGGATGATCTGATAGGGAATCTTCTCCGCCACAGTCACACCTCCTACGAAAAAAGGGCAGTCTTCCCGACCGCCCCAACAGTACCAGCATATCACAGCATTTTCCTTCTGTCAACATTCATTCCGCTAAAAACGTGTATTTCTCTGTTTTGCATCATCTATATATAACTTTCTTATGAAATATCCCATCTTGAAATCCGGGCTAAGCCGCGCTATTATATAGACACAAAGAGGTGATACCAATGTACAGGTAAACTTCCGAAGACGCATCTTTCAAAGTAATCATCCTCCTAGTAAAGTTTGATTCAATTTTTGTCATGGAAAGAAGCGTCTATCCTGTAGAAAGAGAGGTTAACCAATGATGTTAGATACCAAGAGTGAACAGAAATGACCCTTGACTTTTCAGGAAGCTGTTAAGTCAAGGGTCATTTCTTTTGCCGGTATGGACCGGCGGCCAATGCGTGCACGGTGCAGTGGTTGTCGTTCCCCGTTCACTCGGCTCGGTATCGTTCCTGCGGTAGTTGTCGTTCCCCTGTTTTCCGGCGCGTAGCGCCCATGCCTTCCCCCGAGGGGAAGGTGGATCGCCGCAGGCGAGACGGATGAGGAATGGCGATCTCTTTCCCTTTGGAATGCACCAAAATAAAGAGGTACAGCGTTTATACTTGATACATTTCCGCTCCCGATGGGGGCATTTTTTATTTTCAGCCCGATTCCTTATCAAATTTTCTATTTGCCCCTTGACTCTCTCCTAACGTTATGGTTTATACTATCCCCAGACGGGAGGAGATACCATGAAAACAGTGAAGGAAGTCAGCCGCCTTTCCGGTGTCAGCGTGCGCACGCTGCACCACTATGATGCCATCGGTCTGCTGAAGCCCACCCGGGTGACAGAAGCAGGCTATCGGCTGTATGACGATACGGCCCTGGCCCGGCTGCAGGCCATTCTGCTGTTCCGGGAACTGCAGTTCCCTCTGAAGGAGATCAAGGCAATTCTGGATTCCCCGAATTTTGACCAGCAGGAAGCCCTTGCTCAACAAATTCGGATGCTGGAGCTCCAGCGCAAACACCTGGATGACCTGATCGCCCACGCCCGTCAGATCCAAACAACAGGAGGGATACCTATGAACTTTTCCGCTTTTGACAATTCCGAGCTGGACAGCTATGCCGCCCAGGCAAAGGAAAAATGGGGCAAGACCGCTGCCTACAAGGAGTTCGAGAAAAAGACCGGGAACAAGACCCCGGCCCAGATGAACGCCACCGGAGATGCCCTGATGGCCATTTTCGCAGAATTCGGTGCCATCCGCTCCGCCGCTCCGGAAAGCCCGGAGGCCCAGGCCCTGGTCGCCAAGCTGCAAAACTTCATCACCACCCACTACTACACCTGCACTCCCCAGATCCTTCGGGGTTTGGGACAGCTGTACATCGCCGGGGACAGCATGACGGAGAACATCGATGCCGCGGGCGGCGAAGGCACCGCTTCCTTCGCCCACGAAGCCATCGAAGCCTACTGCTGCAAATAACACAGAAAGGGGCGGCCCAAAAGCCGCCCCAACATATTCAGCATATCACAAGTCCCTTTCTACTGTCAATCTTTTATTGCCGTATCATTTCGTTTTCTGTGTTTTGCACCATGGAAACGAAACTTTTTTATTTATTTTTCCATCTTGAAAAACGCCCTGCCCGGGGTTATCATATAAGCACAAAGAGGTGATACCCATATACAGGTAAACCTTTCCCGGTTTCAGAAAAACTGAAACCACATGACGTGGCTTTCCATAAATCTTCCGTTTGATATATAGCTTCTTAGAATGATGATTTAGGACGAAAATAATCGAGATACGGAAGCGATTGAAAATAGAAGAAAGCCAAGTCAAATCCGCAGAAAGCGAGGTTACCCAATGATCGAACCCAAGAATTCAGCGAGATGACCCTTGACGATTGTTTCAAACGAACATCGTCAAGGGTCATTTCATTTTTTGGAGTCGATTTTTATTTCATCCATTCCTCCGGGTCCAGGCAATAATCCCGGTCCAGCAGAATATACTCGCATCCATGGGACAGACAGCCCTCCAGATTCCGCTGATTCTCCCGAATCAGCGCTTGCGCATCCAGCCCGGAATCGTCCAGCCTTTGTTCAATGGCATTGGCCTGGTCCCGGATTTCCCCGAAATGGTTTTCGATATATTCCCGGGACATGATCAGCCACCGGCAGCGGATACGCCTGAGATAATCCTCCTCGAAATCCTGCTGCCAGTGAAAGGGAATGTAGCAGCCCTCCACAATGAGATTCTGGTTGTTTTCAATGGCGGTCTTCACCATCTCCCGGACGATGGGCCAGAGATAGTCCGTCAGTTTTTCATCGTCACAGGCCGTAAGATCGGTCTG
>JAXJVC010000195.1:0-3912 GCA_036308745.1 Oscillospiraceae bacterium
GACCCTCCCCTACTGCGCACACTTTGAGGTTCCTATGTTAAATCGTTATATTGGCAACAAGGCGTTTTACCGCCGTGTCTTTGGGGTTGCCGTCCCCCTCATCATTCAAAACGGCATCACCAATTTCGTTTCCCTGTTAGACAACATCATGGTCGGCCAGGTGGGCACCATCCCGATGAGCGGCGTTTCCATCGTCAACGGCCTGTTGTTTGTCTTTAACCTCTGCGTCTTCGGAGCCAGCTCCGGCGCGGGTATCTTTACTGCCCAGTTCCACGGCTCTCAGGACAACGAAGGGGTCCGCCATACTTTTCGTTTCAAGTTCCTGATCTGTACTGCCATTGCCCTGCTGGGCGGTCTGATCTTTAAGGCAGGCGGCACCACTCTGATTGGGCTGTATCTCACCGGCGAGGGCGATGCCGCCACTGCCGCAGGGGCATTGCAGTATGGTCTGCAGTATCTGAAGGTCATGTTCTGGGGCTTCCTGCCCTTTGCCTTGAGCAACGCCTACTCCAGCACCCTCCGGGAGACCGGCAAGACTGTGGTCCCCATGGTGGGTGGCATCACCGCGGTTCTGGTGAACCTGGTGCTGAACTATGTGCTGATCTTCGGTCACTTCGGCGCCCCAGCCATGGGCGTTGAGGGCGCGGCTATGGCTACCGTCATCTCCCGGTATGTGGAACTGACCATCGTGGCAGGCTGGACCCACCTGCACAGCGACCGGAATCCCTATATTTCCGGTATCTTCCGTTCCCTGTATATCCCCGGAAAACTGCTGAAGTCCATTGTCATCAAGGGTATGCCCCTGCTGATCAATGAGTTCCTCTGGGCCAGCGGCATGGCGATCATGAACCAGTGCTACTCCACCTGCGGTCTGGACGTTGTCCCCGCCATGAACATTTCCAGCACCATCTACAATCTGGCCAGCGTGGTATTCCTGTCCATGGGCAATTCCGTGGGTATCATTATGGGGCAGATGCTGGGCGCAGGCAATTCGGAACCTCAGGTCCGGGATGCCAACCGGAAGCTCATCGCCGTATCCGTCCTGTCCGGTGCGGTATTCGGCGTCCTGATGGTCTGTATCTCCGGCCTGTTCCCCGCCATCTACAACACGACGGACTCCGTCCGAAGTCTGGCCACCCAGCTCATCTGCGTGTCCGCCTGTATGATGCCCTTCAACTCCTACACCAACGCCACCTACTTCACCCTCCGCTCCGGCGGCCAGACCATGGTCACCTTCCTGTTCGACAGTTGTTTCGTGTGGGCCTGCTGTGTCCCCCTGGCCTTCTGCCTGAGCCGGTTCACCGCTATTGCCATCCTGCCCCTGTACATCCTGTGCCAGGGTACGGACCTGGTGAAATGCGCCATCGGCGCCTTCATGCTAAAGCAGGGCAAATGGATCCAAAACCTGACTGTATAACAAAAATCCCAGCTCCAAAATTCAGGAGCTGGGATCGTTTTTTAGTAGGCTTGTCATTTCGCAAGCCGCCCTACCGTGAGATACACATTTATACACGGTTCTTATTTAATCGTAGAACTGTTATTCAGCACCAGGGTGCTATAGAGGAACAGCACATCCTGTCCGTGAAAATCCAGGAACCGATCCAGGACATCAATCTGGATATACCGGACATCCACCAGGGTCACCCGGGCATAATCCTGCACCAGCAGGGGCACCATGGAGCTTCCGAAGGAGTCCCGGAAAACCACCAGCTCCCGGTCTGTGGGGGCATCGGGGTTTTCAATGGTCAGTAGACTCTTAGGGCCGGACAGGAACACCTCATAAAGGTCCTTGCTGTCCAGCTTGGTCATATCGTAAACACTTCCGGTTTTTCCAGTCTCATAGTCATAGACCAAACACTGGCTGAGCAGCGGGCTTTCCAGAATATTCAGGGTATCGGCGGCCATGGGCAATGCCGCCTGACCGTAGTACACACCATAGAATGGCCGTTCCAGTGTGGTGAGGGTGTAATCCTCCACTCTGGGAGACGTCACTCCCAACACCTTACAAATGGCGTCCGCAGCTTCCAGCAGATTTTCCTGCCGCCAGTGGGTATCTGTGCGGTAGTAATCCTCCGCAGACAAAGCCCCTGTAATGTCCACAAACTCCGCCCAGGGCATCCCTTCCCGGATTCCGGCGAACAGGGCTTCATAGTCCATGGCAAGCTGGCTGTTTTCTTCCGCCAGATAATATCCCTTGTCCGGGACCACTGTCACGGTGATTTTGGAGCCGCTGTCCTGGAGATACTTCTCATACAAATGGGCAAACCGTTCCAGGGCATGGCTCAGGGAATCTTCCTGCAAAGGGTATTCCTGCTTTGCCGCTACATCCCCAGCCAGATAGATGCCATTGTTGTCCTTTTGTCCCAGGCCATAATAATGGAACAGGGACTTAAGCCCCCGGAAGGCATCCCGCAGAGGGAACTGGTCCAGGGAATAGTCCTCAAAATCAGACATAAAACTGCCGTTCAGCACGGCATCTCCGGAAAGCTCCGGCAGCTGGGCCAACGGGCGGCGTTCCGCGTCAGAAAACGCCTTTGGGGGCAGGAACCAGGCACCAAGGGCCAGGGCTGCCCAAACTGCCATCACCAGAATGGCGCAAATTTTATTCTTCATCACAGCGCCCTCCTTAGAACCGGAAATACAGGAACGGGCTGAAGGAGCCGTCCACCAGATAAGCGGTGCAGACCAGCAGAAGCAGAAGCATTGCCACACTCTCCAGCACCAAGCCCACCTTCGTCCGGGAGATGCGGGCAGCTGCGTCCCGCACCACAGGGGTGGCGCCCAGGAATCCTATAAAAAACAGTACCCCGTAGCTTCGCAGGTAATACAGGGCCGGAGCGGAAACCAGAGGCAGTCCGCCAAAACCAAACAGCCCTGCAAAATCTCCCGCCGCCTGGGATATACTTTCCGCATTGAACAGCACAAAGCTCAGCACCACCGCCAGCAAGGTATAGCCATGGCGCAGAAAACCGGGCAACTTCTGCAGGGCAGGCACCCACTTCTCCGTCAGCAGCAGCGCGGCAAACAGCAGGCCCCACAGAACAAAGTTCCAGGCCGCACCGTGCCACAAGCCCGTCAGCATCCACACCGTCAGGATATTGAACACCCAACGGCCACGGCTGACCCGGTTGCCGCCCATGGGGATATACACATAGTCCCGGAACCAGCTTCCCAGGCTCATGTGCCACCGCCGCCAGAACTCCGTAACGCTTTTGGACAGGTAGGGATAATTGAAGTTCTCAATAAAATGGAACCCAAAAATCCGGCCCAGGCCGATGGCCATGTCGGAATAGCCGGAAAAATCGAAATAGATGTTCAGAGCAAAGGCGATGGCATACATCCAGTAAAACAGCACTGACTTTTCGCCGCTCTCCCGGAACAGCTTCATCAGCAAAGCAAAATTATCTGCCAGGATGACCTTTTTCCCCAGGCCCACCAGGAACCGCCGCAGGCCCAGAGCCATATTCTCCCAGCTATAGGTCCGGTGTTCCAGTTCCCGGGCCACATCCACATACCGGACGATGGGACCGGCAATAAGCTGGGGGAACAAGGCCACATAGGCGCCAAAGGAAACGGGATTCTTCTGGGGCGGCACTGTTCCCCGGTAAACGTCGATGGTATAGCTGAGGCACTGGAAGGTATAGAAGCTGATGCCCACAGGCAGGGCCAGCTTCAGAAAGGGCAGACTCAGGCCAGTGACCGAATTGACGCTTCCGATAAAGAAATCCGCGTACTTAAACAGTCCCAGCAGGGCTACGCTGATGACGATAGACACCGTGAGCCAGAATTTTTTCTGTTTCTGTCCCTCTGCCCTGCCGATGGCAAGGCCGCAGACATAAAACAGGGCGATGGTAAACACCATCAAAAACAGGAGCTTTGGCTCTCCCCAACCGTAGAAAATCAGGCTGGACA
>JAXJVC010000196.1:0-1679 GCA_036308745.1 Oscillospiraceae bacterium
GAGCAGGAGGCGATGTATGTGAACATCACGGCGCAGGAAGCCAAGACAATCATGGACACCGAGCAAGGGTATGTGATCCTCGATACCCGGACACGGGAGGAATACGACCAGGGCCACATCCCCGGTGCCATCCAGATCTCCCACGACGAGATCACGGAAAAGGCCGAGGAGGTGCTGACGGACAAGGACCAGCTGATCCTGGTCTACTGCCGCAGCGGCCGCCGCAGCAAGATCGCAGCCGAGGCCCTGGTGGAGCTGGGGTATACGAATATCAAGGAATTCGGCGGCATCATCGATTGGCCCTATGAGGTGACGGAATAAAAAGCACTTGCAGGATCTCATAAATTCTGCTACAATCAAGAAAACAAAGAGATTGGAGTTGAAAGGATGTACACTGTTACCTGCTGATTACCTGGGGATACGGCCTAAAGCGGCGAAACCGTCGCTTCTATTCGTCGTGCCCAAAATGCAGGAAGTGTGTATTCTTTCGGTCTTTTGCATCAGTGTGCCCGTAGGGTGATTGTGCGTTTATGGCCGCAGGAGGGCTTCCTGCGGCCATTTTAATATGCTTTGGAGGGCACTATGTCTTTAATCAATGTTACGAATTTGACCTTTGCCTATGACGGCAGCTACGAAAATATTTTTGAAAATGTCAGCTTTCAGCTGGACACCAACTGGCGGCTGGGCTTCACCGGACGCAACGGCCGGGGGAAGACCACCTTTCTGAATCTCTTGCTGGGGAAGTACGAGTACCGGGGCAGCATTTCCGCTTCCGTGGCCTTTTCCTATTTTCCCTATCATGTAGCCGATCCCAGTGTTTTGGCCATCGATGCGGTGGAACAGATGCACCCCGACTACGAATACTGGCGTGTGGCCCGGGAAATGGCGAAGCTGGCTCTGGAGGACGAGGTGCTGTACCGTCCCTACGGAACGCTCAGCAACGGCGAGCAGACAAAGCTGCAGCTTGCGGTGCTATTTTCCAAGGAGAACAATTTCCTGCTCATCGACGAGCCGACCAACCATCTGGACATCCGGGGCCGTGAGCTGGTGAGCCGGTATTTGAGCGGCAAGCGGGGCTTCATCCTGGTGTCCCATGACCGCTCCTTCCTGGACGGCTGCGTGGATCACATCCTGTCCATCAACAAGTCGGACATCCAGATCTGCAAGGGCAATTTCTCCACCTGGTGGGAGAACAAGGCACGGCAGGATGCCTTCGAGCAGGCGGAGAATGAGAAGCTGAAACGGGAGATCTCCCGGCTGGAGGAGACGGCCCGGGAGAAGGCCACCTGGTCTGACCGCACCGAGGCCACCAAGATCGGCTCCCATGTTTTCGACCGGGGCTATGTGGGCCACAAGGCGGAGAAAATGATGGCCCGTTCCAAGGCCATCGAAAAACGCCAGACTGCCGCCATCGAGGAGAAGTCCAGGCTCCTGAAAAACATCGAGCGCAGCGACGATCTGAAAATTTTCCAGACACCCTTCCACACGAAGCGGCTGGCGGAGCTTAAAGCTGTGACCATCGACTACGGCGGCGGTGCGGTGTGCGAGAACATCAGCTTCGAGATCCGCATGGGCGACCGGATCGCTCTGCAGGGTGCCAACGGCAGCGGCAAAAGCAGCATCATCAAGCTCCTGTGCGGCGAAAATATCCCCCACACCGGCGATGTGTGGCTGGGCAA
>JAXJVC010000197.1:0-4455 GCA_036308745.1 Oscillospiraceae bacterium
GGAAAAACGAAACATTGTACCGCACCTCTCCCGCCCCCTACGGGGGCACCCTCCCCAAAGGGGAGGGCTTGCGGCTGCGCCGCCAAACGATAATTTACCTGCACACAAAGGGTGAGGATATGAAACTGAAAACGACCCTGTTGGGGAAGACTTACACATTTCGGGATATCAAAGAGGTTCTGGCGAAAGCCAATGAGGAGAAGACCGGTGATAAGCTGGCAGGTCTGGCGGCAGAGACAGCCCAGGAGCGTGTTGCGGCAAAGGTGGTGCTGTCTGCTCTGACACTGGGGGACCTGCGGGAGAATCCAGCAGTGCCTTACGAAGTGGACGAGGTGACCCGGATCATTCAGGATGATGTGAATGAAGCGGTTTACCAAAGGATCCGGGGCTGGACTGTCAGTGACCTGCGGGAGTGGATCCTGGATGAGAACACCTCCGGGGCGGATATTCGCAAGCTTAGCCGGGGGCTGACCTCTGAGATGGTGGCGGCAGTGTGCAAGCTGATGAGCAATTTGGACCTGATCTACGCGGCAAACAAGATCACGGTGACGGCCCACTGCAACACCACCATCGGTCTGCCGGGGACCCTTTCCTGCCGTCTCCAGCCCAACCACACCACCGACGACCCGGAGGGCATCACGGCATCTGCGTTGGAGGGCCTGAGCTTTGGCGCGGGAGACGCTGTGATCGGCCTGAATCCGGTGACGGATTCCCCGGAGCAGGTGGGGAAGGTGCTGCGGCGGTTCCAGGAGATCAAGGAGCATTGGCAGATCCCCACACAGATCTGTGTGCTGGCTCATGTGACGGCTCAGATGAAGGCAGTGCGCGCAGGGGCGCCCTGCGATCTGATTTTCCAGTCCATTGCGGGCAGCCAGAAAGGTAACGAGGCCTTTGGCTTTTCTGCGGCGACTTTGGAGGAGGCTCGGCAGCTTCTGCTGAAGGAAGGAACCGCGGAGGGTCCCAATGTGATGTATTTTGAAACCGGTCAGGGCTCCGAACTGAGTTCCAATGCCCACTATGACACGGACCAGGTGACTATGGAGGCCCGGTGCTATGGCTTTGCCAAGCGCTTTTCGCCATTCCTGGTGAATACGGTGGTTGGATTCATTGGGCCGGAGTATCTGTATGACGCCCGGCAGGTGACCCGGGCGGGGCTGGAGGACCACTTTATGGGGAAGCTCACCGGCATCTCCATGGGCTGCGACTGCTGCTACACCAACCACATGAAGGCAGACCAGAACGACATCGAGAATCTGGCAAGCCTGTTGACTATGGCGGGGTGCAATTACTTCATGGGCATTCCCCATGGGGACGATATCATGCTGAACTATCAGACTACAGGTTTCCGGGAGACGGCTGCCCTGCGGGAGATTACCGGAAAGACGGCTATCCCGGAGTTCCAGCGGTGGCTGGAAAAGATGGGCTTTATGGAGAACGGGAAGCTGACGAAAAAGGCCGGAGACGGGTCGAGTTTGCTTTTTTAATGGAAAATTGTTGTTTAGCGGCGCAGCCGCATGCCTTCCCCCGAGGGGAAGCCATTGCGCTTGCGGCACTTAAGGTGCTAAACGATAATTTGCGGCAGGAGGATATATGGAATTTGACAAAGACTTAAAGGCACGGCAGGAGGCGCGGCAGCTGGCGAAGGCGGCGGAGGCGGCTCAGAAAAAGCTGGCGGAAATGTCCCAGGAAAAGCTGGATGCCATTGTGGAAAGCATTGCCAAGGCCTTTTATCAGGCGGCACCTATGCTGGCGGAGATGGCGGTCAGCGAGACCGGATTCGGCAATGTGGAGGATAAAATCACCAAAAACCGTTTTGCCTCCCAGCGGGTGGCGGAGGCTGTCCGGGACATGAAGACGGTGGGGATCTTGAAGGATGTGCCGGAGCAGAAGCTCTGGGAGGTTGGGGTGCCTATGGGTGTCATCTGCGGCATCGTGCCCAGCACCAATCCCACCTCCACAGTATGCTATAAGGCTATGATTGCTTTGAAGGCGGGCAACTCCATCGTGTTTTCCCCCCATCCCAAGGCCTTGGTATGCACCATGAAGGCGGCCCAGATCGTGGCGGAGGCGGCGGAAAAGGCTGGGGCGCCCAAGGGATCGGTAGGATGTCTCAGTATCGGGGCTATGGCAGGGTGTCAGGAATTGATGGCGGTGCCGGAGGTGCGGCTGATCCTGGCTACCGGCGGACCGGGGATGGTCCGGGCGGCCTACTCCTCCGGCAAGCCTGCCATTGGCGTGGGCGCGGGCAATGGGCCGGCCTATATCCACCGCTCTGCCAATGTGACCAAGGCTATGGAGCGGATCCTGAAATCCAAGACATTTGACAACGGTACGGTCTGCGCTTCGGAGCAGAGCATCATCGTGGAGAAGGACATGGAGGAGAAGGTCCGCTCCGAGGGGCAGAAGCTGGGCTTCTATTTTATGAATGAACAGGAGGCAGGACAGCTTGCCAAACTGCTGTTCCGGCCCACCGGTGCGCTGAACCCCGACATCGTGGGAAAAAGCGCGGATATCTTGGCCCAGAAGGCAGGGTTTTCCGTGCCCTACGGCACCAAGGTGCTGGTTGCACGGGAGCAGGAAGCAGGCCCCACCCGGCCCTACTCCTCAGAAAAGCTGTGCCCTGTGCTGGCGTTTTTTGTAATGGACAGCGAGGACGCTGTGCTGGAAAAGTGCATGGAGGTCTTAAAGCACGAGGGCAGCGGACACACCTTTGCCATTCATGCAGAGGATGAGACGGTGATCCGGCGGTTCGGACTAAAGATCCCGGTGTCCCGGTTCCTGGTGAATACCCCGGCGGCCCTGGGCGGCATTGGGGCGGCTACCGGGCTGTTCCCGGCCCTGACCCTGGGCTGCGGCACCATTGGCGGGAGCAGTTCCTCCAATAATATTTCTCCCCTGGATCTGATCGACGTTCGCAGGATCGCCTGGGGGATGGAAGATGCGCCCCAGCAGAAGGTCAATGTGAATGAGGACCTGGTGGAGATGCTGACACGGAAGATCATGGAACGGTTAGGATAAAATGCAGAATGCATAGTGCAGAATGCAGAATGATTGATACAAAATAATTCTGCATTCAGCATTCTGCATTTTGCATTTCACGGTACAGGAGGGAGTTATGGGCGATACAGAATTACATGCGCTGGTGGAGGCGGTGGTGGGGCGGCTGTTTGTTCCGCTGGAGGCCTCCGGGCGGCATGTACACGTTACCAGAGAACAGGCGCTGGCCCTCTTTGGGCATGGTCTTACACCGGAGCGGCCCCTGTCCCAGCCGGGGCAGTATCTGGCTAAGGAGCGGGTCACGGTGATCGGACCGAAGGGGGAATTTCGGAATGTGGCGGTGCTGGGGCCGGAGCGGAAGGAAGGACAGATTGAAGTCTCTCTGACAGATGCCAGGTCTTTGGGCATCGATGCGCCGGTACGGATGTCCGGGGATGTAAAGGGTACTCCCGGGGCGGTGCTGGCAGGCAGCTGCGGCAGTGTGGAGTTGAAGCAGGGGGTCATTGCGGCCCAGCGGCACATCCATCTGACACCGGAGGATGGCGCCCGGTTTGGGGTGAAGGACAAGCAGGTGGTGAAGCTGCGTGCGTTTACGGACCGGCCCTGTGTATTTGATGATGTAGTGGTGCGGATCAGCCCGGACTTTGCCGCGGCGGTGCATCTTGATTACGATGAGGCCAATGCCTGCGGCTTTCACAAGGGAGATCTGGGGAGGATCCTCACATGACCCGGGCGCTGCTGATCGGAAAAGAGCCGGGAGCGGAGCTGGGCTACCAGTATGTTCAGGAGCCGCCTTATGACGCGGTGGTCATTGGGTCGCTGGCGCTGGGAGAGCTGCTGCGGTTCCGGGAGGAACGGGTGCTTCAGGCCCTGGCGGAGGGGAAAAGTGTGTATCTTTACACCCCGGGACTGCCGGAGGCACCGAAGAACCGGGGATTGGCAGGAAGCCTGACGGCGGCCCAGCGGGAATTGAAAAACTGGGGCGTACTGTTTACCGACGGTGGGCGGAAGCGGCTCATCACAGCGGAGGAGGCCCGGATTTTGCGAAGCTCCGGGCGTGTACCCAGTCCCGGGGCGGTGCTGACGCCCCTGGCGAAGGAAATCATGGAGGGGTAAAATTTTGAAGGTTGGAAACGTGGTGGGGGCCATCTGGGCCACCCGGAAGGCCCAATGCCTCCAGGGACAGACGTTCCTGGTAGTGGAAAGCAATGGTGAGGAAATCGTGGCGGCGGATCAGGTAGGGGCCGGACCCGGAGATAAGGTACTGCTGGCTACCGGGACCGTGGCGTCCCGGTACTGCATGGATGCCCCGGTGGATGCAGCAGTGGTAGCCATTGTGGATGGAGATAAGGATAGGTAAATTGTAGTTTACGGACGAAAGAAAGCCTTCCCTATTGGGGAAGGTGGCACGGCGCAGCCGTGACGGAAGAGGTGTTACCGCAGTACGTTTTCGCCGCA
>JAXJVC010000198.1:0-5525 GCA_036308745.1 Oscillospiraceae bacterium
ACCCTGGTCGGTGTGGAAGACTACCTGGGGCGTCTGCTCCTCATTTTTCTTTCCTGCAAGTTTCTTTAATACTTCCAGGCAATGATAATATGGCTTATTGCTGCCGGTAATCGGTGTAGCCTGGTGGGCAAGGATCTCGTTGTTGAACGTATCGACGAGAAGTGTCCATTCCCAATTCTTTCCGTTGTTCTTGAACACAGTCATATCAGACACCACGATCTGGATTGGCCTCTCAGCGTTCCAGTTGCCATCTACCACATTAGAAAACTTGATATGTTCTTCTCCCTCTTTCTTTTTATAGCGGTATTTGCAGGCTTTGGAATGGATTCCCGCTTCTTTGCAGCATTTATGGGCCAAGTTATGGGAGAATATCCAGCCTGTAGCCTGAAATACATCATCCGCAAGCATATGGTAGCCGTGGGAAGGATGCTCCTTGTGTTGTTCTGCCAGCAGTTTAGTCAACAACTGCCTATCTTGCTCATATCGGTTCAGTGTACCCTGTCGGTTCTTCCATTTGTAGTAACCGGACTTACTGACTCCCAGGAGCTGACAGAGAAAGATAATAGGATATTTTCCTTTCATTTCTTCGATGATTTGGTATTCACATCTTGTCCAGTAACGTACGCCCTGTTTGCACCAACTCCTTCCACCCAATATCCTTTTTTTAACCGTGCAATCTCGATCTCCTGCTTAGCTACCAGTAAACGCAACCGCTCCAATTCAGACAGGTTCTTACTCCTGTGCAATGCTGCAAACTTATTGCCGGGGCGTTTCTTTGGTTCTAGTCCCGCTTCTCCGCCTGCTATGTATTCTTTAACCCAGCGGCATATCATCCCATGTTCTGCTCCGTATTCTTTTTCCAGTGCACGAACGGAGATATGGTCAAGCAAATGCTTTTTTACAATCTCTAGTTTTTGAGATGGTGTCCATAGCCGCTTCTTTTGTCCCTTTCTCATTATTTCGCCTCCTGTGTCTATATTTTAGCATAAAGAAAAGGTAGACAACATGGTGTTTTCCATGTGTCTACCTTTATCTTACAGCTTTATCCGCTTTTTGCGGACAGTGTGTTTGCTTTTTGGGTACTTACTACAAATCTTTTTCGTGTGGATTGCTTTTTTAAGGATATTTGCTCAATTTTTATTGACTGGCAAAGAAAAATTTGCTAGAATGAATGAGTGCACATGAAATACAGATGAATGTATACAGGAGAATGGCATTTATGCCATTGAATCAATTTAGGAGGGATATTTGTGAGTAAGAAAGAAAAGAAAGTAAAGCAGCCCCGCGCAAAGCGCATGCCGACTATTCTGGAAGCGCTGATTCCCGTGGTGGCTATGCTGTTGGTCCTGTTCATCGGTAAGGGTGTCCTGGGCTTCAGCACCGAGCCCCTGCTGATCATCGTTGCCTGTGTTGCCGCCTTTATCGCATGGCGCGTTGGCTGCACTTGGGACGATATGCTGGATGAAATTTCCCAGAAGATCGCCAAGGGTATGCCCGCCATTCTGATCCTGATCACCGTTGGTGCCATGGTCGGTACCTGGATGACTTCCGGCACCATCCCCATGATGATCTACTACGGCGTTCAGATCGTCAGCCCCAAGTGGCTGCTGGTCACCGCATTCCTGATCACCTGCTTGGTCTCCGTTGCCACCGGTACTTCCTGGGGCTCCGTTGCCACCATGGGTGTTGCTCTGATGGGCATCGCCTCCGCTCTGGGTGTGAATCCCGCCGCTACCGCCGGTGCCGTTATCGCCGGTTCCTACTTCGGCGACAAGATCTCCCCCTTGTCCGATACCACCAACCTGGCTCCTCTGGCTGCCGGCAGCAACCTGTATGAGCACATCGGTCACATGTTCTGGACCACTGTCCCCGCCACCATCGTTTCTCTGGTCGTCTATGCCGTTGTTGGTCTGAATGCCAACACCGCCGCTGGCGCTACCTCCGAAGCTGTTACCAACATGATGGCTCAGCTGGATCAGATGTATGATTGGAATATCCTGATCCTTCTGCCCGTGATCCTTGTTCTGGCTGGCTCTCTGCTGAAGCTGCCCACCATCCCCGTCATGATCCTCAGCACCGTCGTTGCCGGTGTGGAAGGCATCTTCATGCAGGGCATCTCCCTGGGCAATGTGCTGACCAGCACTGTTTCCGGCTTCAATGTTACCATGATCACCCGTCCCGGCTTCGATGCTGCCAATGCTGCGTTTGAAGTTACCAAGCTGCTGAACCGTGGCGGCATGAACGGCATCATGAGCACCACTCTGCTGGTCTTCTGTGCCTTCTGCTTCGCCGGTATCATGAGCCGCGCAGGCTGCCTGGAAGTTGTTCTGAAGGCTATCCTGTCTGTTGCCAAGACCACCGGTTCCCTGATCCTGGCCACCGTTATCTCCTGCATTACCATGGCTCTGACCACCGGCAACTCCTACCTGTCCATCCTGATTCCCGGTGAGATGTTCCGTGATGCTTACAAGGAGAGAGGCCTGCATCCCAAGAACCTGTCCCGTACCCTGGAAGATGCCGGTACCGTATTCGTTCCCCTGGTACCCTGGTCTGCCGCCGGTGCTTACATGGCCGCTACTCTGGGCGTCGAGACCCTGGATTACCTGCCCTGGGCTATCCTGTGCTACATCGGTTTCATCTTCGCCATCATCTATGGCTACACCGGCATCGGCATTGCCAAGCTGCCCAAGGAAGAAGCTTAATCTATTATGCTGAACTGTCTGCTGATTCGGAACGCAGACCTGTATGCCCCTGAGCACATGGGGCTGCAGGATGTTTTGATTGCAGGCGAACAAATTGCCCGGATCGATCCCAGTATCGATCCGGGCAGACTTGGATTACCCCTTCGGGTGATCGATGCCTGCGGCCGGAAAGTGATCCCCGGCTATGTGGATCAACATGTGCATATTATTGGCGGCGGCGGAGAGTCTGGCCCCTACAGCCGAACCCCGGAGGTTCAGCTGAGCAATGTTACCTGCGCCGGTGTTACCACACTGGTGGGCCTGCTGGGCACCGATGGCACCGGCCGCCATTTGGAAAGTGTACTGGCAAAGGCCAGAGCTCTGGAGCAGGAAGGTATCACAGCCTATATGCTGACAGGCTCCTATCAGGTCCCTGTCAACACCATGACTGGAGATGCCCGCCGAGATATCATTCTGATCGATAAAGTGCTGGGCATTGGCGAGGTGGCCCTTTCTGATCACCGTTCCTCCCAGCCCACAAAGGATGAGATGAAGCGCATTGCCACCCAGGCCCGTTTGGGCGGTATGCTCTCAGGCAAGGCCGGCGTGCTGCAGCTGCATATGGGTTCGGGTAAATCCGGATTGTCCATGATCTTTGAGATTCTGGATGAAACCGAAGTGCCTGCCCGCCATTTTATTCCCACCCATGTGAACCGTTGCCCCAATCTGCTGCGGCAGGCGAAGGAATTGGCCCGCCGGGGTGGATATATGGATATTACCTCCGGTGTTCGCCTTTGTGACGGCTTTACCGGTGGTGTGGAACCCCATGAGGCCATTCGCCAGTGCTATGAAGAGGGCGTGCCCATGGACCATGTGACCATGAGCTCCGACGGCAACGGCGGCATGAGCGTTCCCCAGCCGGACGGCACAGTGAAGCTGCTGACTGCCCGGCTCCACTCTCTGCATGAGGAACTGCGCCAGGCTGTGCTGGATGGTGTTCCTTTGGAGGTTGCCGTTCCCGTTTGTACAAAGAATCCTGCCACCGCCAATGGACTTTGGCCAAAAAAGGGCTGCCTGCAGCCCGACAGCGATGCGGATCTGCTGATTCTGGACGAGTATCTGCGAATCGATACGGTCATTGCCCGGGGCCGTGTAATGGTGGAAAATGGTACCGTCGTTGTGAAGGGTACATTTGAATAAAAATTCGACAGGAGAAACAGCGTATGATTACATTGATTAAGAATGCTCAGGTTTACGCACCCGCGCCTCTGGGCAAGAAAGATATTCTGATCGTTGGCGAAAAGATCTGCCGCATGGCCGACAAAATCGAAGGCTATGATGATCTGCCCGATGTCCAGGTCTATGACCTGGAAGGCAAGCGCCTGGTGCCAGGCTATATCGATATGCACGTGCACGTCACCGGCGGCGGTGGCGAGCAGGGCCCCACTTCCCGCGTTCCCGAATCTCAGCTCAGCGTGTTTGTTGTTAACGGCATTACCACTGTGGTGGGCATGCTGGGCACCGACGGTATCACCCGCAGCATTGAGAATCTGGTGGCCAAGGCCCGGGCGCTGACCGAGGAAGGCATCACCGCTTACTGCCTCACCAGTGCCTATGGCTATCCTCCCATTACCATGACCGGCAGCGTGGAAAAGGATATTATGATGATCCCACCCATGATCGGTGTCAAGGTGGCTGTTTCCGACCATCGCAGCTCCAACCCCACCGGCGAAGAGCTGATCCGCCTGGGTACCTCCGCACGCCGTGCCGGCCTGCTCAGCTGCAATCCCGGTCTGGTGACCATGCACATGGGCTCCGGTAAGGGCGGTCTGAACCCTGTGTTCTATGCGCTGGATAATTCCGATATTCCTGCCAAGAACTTCCTGCCCACCCATATGCTCCGCTGCCCCGAACTGACTGAGCAGGGCATTGAATTGGTTCGCCGCGGCGGTTTCATTGATTGCACCGTTGGCTGCGACGATGTGGAGCTGGAAGTCAACGCCGATAAGCTGGCGGATGTGCTGAGCCGGGAGGGCGTTACCGCCGACCATGTTACCATGTCCACCGATGCCTACGGCAGCCAGCCCCGCTTCGATGAGAAGGGCGAATGCATTGGCCTGACCTATGCCTCTCCCAAGTATCTGCACAAGACGGTGCAGGGCCTGGTCAAGCGTGGCCTGGCACTGGAAGAGGTGCTGAAGCTGGTCACCTCCACACCCGCCAACCTGCTGGGCAGAGTGGGGCAGAAGGGCTGCGTGGCCGAGGGTGCTGACGCTGACCTGCTGGTTCTGGATGAGAATCTGGAGATCGATGGCCTCTTTGCCAGAGGCAAGACCGCTCTGTGGCAGGGCAAGGTCCTGATGAAGGGCAAATTCGAATAAAACGATCAACCGGGAGGGCACTGCCCTCTGCATCTGTCAAGGAAAAGTAGACACTTAAAAACCCCATAGTATTAGAAGCCCAGTTCGGTCTTGTACTGAACTGGGCTTTTATAGCCCAGAGCGGCCGCAGGCCGCCTGTTATTAAAGTAATACACATACTCATCCAGCAGCTTCGAAACGTCCTCAGCAGTCTCCAGACCGAAGTCAAGGTATAGTTCTTCCTTGATCCAGCCGTTTAATGCTTCCATAATTGCATTATCTGTTGGAGTTCCCCCTTTCGACATGGAACGAAGTATGTTATAATGTTCATGAGCCTGGCAGAAGGCTTGTGAGGAGTAGACAGAACCCTGGTCGGTGTGGAAGACTACCTGGGGCGTCTGCTCCTCATTTTTCTTTCCTGCAAGTTTCTTTAATACTTCCAGGCAATGATAATATGGCTTATTGCTGCCGGTAATCGGTGTAG
>JAXJVC010000199.1:0-4923 GCA_036308745.1 Oscillospiraceae bacterium
AGGCCGGTCTGACCAAGGAGTCCATGGCTGTCTTCGCCATCCTGCCCGAGGTTATTCAGCAGCAGCTGTTCCTGGAGCGTGACCCCCACGGTAACGTCCAGGTCTCCCTGATCGAGTCCGAGAAGCTGTTCTCCGCCATGGTCAAGGAAAACCTGGCTGAGCGTAAGAAGAACGGCACCTACAATGGCAAGTTCTCCGCTCTGCATCACTTCCTGGGCTACGAAGGCCGCTGCGCTTTCCCCTCCAACTTCGATGCTGACTACTGCTACTCCCTGGGCTACAACGCCTTCATGCTGATCCAGTACGGCTACACCGGCTACCTGTCCAAGGTCTCCAACCTGTCCAAGCCCGCTGAAGAGTGGGTCGCCGGCGGTATGCCCATCACCAAGATGATGAACATCGAGCGCCGCCACGGTGCCGACAAGCCCGTTATCCGCAAGGCTCTGGTTGAGCTGGACGGCAAGCCCTTCCAGTTCTTTGCTGAGAACCGTGCCGAGTGGGCTGTTGAGACCTGCTACACCTACCCCGGTGCCATCCAGTACTTCGGACCTGCCGAAGTCTGCGACCAGACCACCAGAACCCTGGCTCTGGAAAAGGCCTAATCCAATAACAAGCATTTGAGCCTGTCCCCATCCGGGACAGGCTCCTTTTACACCAGTGATACCGTAGGGGGCCGATGCCCACTGTGGAATATAGGTTTATTGACATACTGTTTAGGCCGTCCCGGATGGGACAGCCTCTTTTTTATACCAGTTCCATTTCCCGCCTTTGGCAGGAAAACAGCAGCACCTGTTTCGTTTCCGCTTCTTTCTTCAGAATCTCCAACGCCGCTTTCAGGCGGTCATCATCAAAGCGCACCAGGGCATCATCCAGCACCAGAGGCGCGTCCTTGGTCAGCTCCTCCGCCACCGCCAGCCGCAGGGCCAGATACAGCTGATCCATGGTGCCATCGCTGCGCCACAGCGCTTCCCGGAGGGTATCCTCCTTCTCCGCTCCCGCCCGGACCGCCAGTTCCTGATCCAACGCCAGCCGGTCATACCGCCCGCCGGTCATGGCTGAGAGCAGTTCCTCTGCCCGCCGGGAGATTCGGGGTGCGTACCGACGCTGCAGCTCCAGCCGTGCCTTAGTCAAGGTCTCCAGCCCAATGGATGCCGCTGCGTAGAGGTCCTCCAGCTTTTTCAGCCGCTCCCGGGTCCGGGCAAGCTGCTTTTCCAGCACATTCCGATCCCCCAGGGCCTCCATCCGGCCCTGATACTGCCCCAGCCGGTTCTGCAGCCGCTGTTGCTCTGCCTGGGCATCGGAGAACAGCCGGGCTGTTTCTGCTTCCGTGTAGGCAAGTCCGTCTTTCCTGGCAGGCTGTTTTGCGGTCTTCGCCATAGCCTGCAGGGTATTCAGCACCCCCGCCGTCCGGTCGGCCTCCCGCCGGGCAGCGTGGTAGGCATCCCAGGTATCCACCGTCTGTTGCCAGATTCCCATCACCTTTTCCGGTGACTGGGCACCGCAGAGGGAATCCCGCTGTTTCTGTAAAACCGCAAGCCGGGCATCCAGATCCCCCCGGGAAGCCCGATGCTCCGCCAGGGCCAAATTGTAGTCCCGCCGCTCCCGCACATAGGTTTCCAGCGCACTGCGCCACTGTCCGGGATTGGGAGAGCCATATTTCTCTTCCAGTGCCTGCATCTGTTCTCTCCGCTCCCGCCGCCGGCCAAAGCCAAAGCACAGCAGCAGAACCGCCACCGCGGCAGCGATCCCAGCAAACAGAAACTCTTTCAGCACCGCCATCCCTACGCCCGCCAGAATACACCCAGCACCCAGCGCAAAGCACAATAGTCCCGGCCTGCGGCCCCGGAGATCCTCATAGACATCCAGATCCTCCGCCGCCATCTCCCCAGCCTTTTCCGGGGTCAGTCCCAGGAAAGGCCCCTCCAGTTTCGGCGGCTCCGGTTCCTCCGGCATCATCCGCTCTTCCATATGAGCGGAATCCCACTGTTCCCGGAATGTCCGCAGTTGAGCGATCTTCCGTTCCGCCTCCTCCCGGGTGGGGATGTTGGCGCAGGCATTCTCCGCCTGCAGCAATTTCCGCTCCGCCCGGTCACAGTCGTCCCGGGCCTGGGCCACCTGTCCCGCATCCCGCTCCGCATCCGCAAAGGCCAGAGCATCCCGATGGTTTTCCAACTGGCCCAGCCATTCTTTCACCTCATCCAGCCGGATTTTCAGCTTCCGGCACTGGCCCTCCAAAGCATCCAGCTCCTCCAGCTTGTCCTCCAGGGCCTCCCGCTCCGCTTCTGCCTGAGGAATCAGACCGGAACGGTTGTAGCGGCATCGGTTTTTCAGTTCCCGCAGTTCCTTCTCCAGCCGGTCGCCGTCACCGCTTTCATCGCCGGTGGTCACCAGCGCATTGAGCCGGCGGCGCAGGGCCTCATCCTGGGTCACCGGCAGGTCGGACAGACGGATAAACCCCGCCCGGCGGAACACGCTCTGCTCCACCCCCAGCAGCAGCTGGCCGCAGTTCGCCGCCGTCAGCTCCGGCACATCCACGCCCGTTTTCGTTTCGTAAGCCCGAAACTCCCCCAGCGGGATACGGCCCTTGGTCCGCCGCTCAATGGTAATGTCCCGACCATTCCAGTTCAGGTCCATCCGCCCCGCCATGGGGCTTCCCGACCAGGGCGCATACCGCTCCTTGTCCGCAAGGGCTGTTTTGGTAGATTTTGCCCGGGTGTCCAGGCCGTAAAGCATAGCCATCAAAAAAGCGCACCAGGTACTTTTGCCCCACTCGTTGGGGGCGTGAATGATATTCAGCCCCGGCTTCAGAGACAAAGTCTCATGCTCCAGCTTACCAAAAGTGGCTGTCATTTTGAAAATTCTCACGGTAGGGTGACCTCCCTTCCCCTTAGAAGTTTTTGGGAGATCTCCGCGGCAAGCCGGACCTGCCCGGCATTTTCCGGATTCTCAACGGCATCCCGGAGGAGCCGGAAATACACACCCCGAAGGGTGTCCTCCCCTACCTCCGCCCAAAGATCCACCGGTGCTTCGCTGCAGTCCCGCAGTTCCAGATTAGGAAACGCCGAAAACCGTTTCTTCAGTTCCGCAGTATCCACATTTCCGGCCCCAATCAGGGTGATCCGGTAAAAATCAGAGCTTCCGTTTCCAGGCAACGCAGCCTCCAGAGCCGCCGCAGCATCGCCGTCGATGTCCACCTCCAGCTCCCGGAACCTTACCGTGTCCAGCTCCACCGGCCGGATCTCAGCAGTATCCCCAATGGTCACAATACAAACGCCCTTTTCCCCGGTCTCATCCCAGCCCCGGCCCATAGGACATCCCGGCCAGGCGCACAGGGTCGCCCCGGCCCGGAAAGCCCCCGCCTTGTGGATGTGTCCCAGGGCCAGATAATCCAGGGCAGATTGGCGCACCTGGGCCGCCGTCACCGGGCAGTAAGGGGAACTTGCCGTCATGGGATCTCCATGAAGTACCGCCACACAGTAGGTTTCATCACCCTCCGCCCGAAAGCCCTCCAGGAGGGCGTCGCAGTCCATGCTCTGATAGCCCGCACCATAGACCCGGCACCGCAGTTCCGGCACCGCCACGGATGCCAGCTCCCCGGTGAATACATGGACATTCTCCGGCCAGCTTTCCTCCAGCCAGACCGACCCGTGACCGCAGAAATCATGGTTCCCCGGGGCGATAAATACCGGAACGCCGCAGTCTTTCAGCGCCGCTTTTACATTCTCCACCGTATCCCGGGAGACTTCTCCGTCAAAGATATCCCCCGCCAGGAGCATCAGGTCGCAGACTTCCTTCCGGCAGAGATCCGCGATCCTCCACGGCAGCTTCCGCTGCTCCTGCCGCAGAAACCGCCGCTGCTGAGGAGAAAAGGACGCAAAGGGAGAATCCAGATGCCAGTCGGCGGTGTGCAGAATTTTCAGTCCCATTCGTCAACTCTTTCCGCCTTCAGGCACTTTCCGGTAGCGGAATCGATGGTAAACAGCACCGCCTCCAGCTTGGTGGGGCCCTCCGCCCAGCGGTAACGCTCGGTCAGGTCTCCCCGAAATTTGGCAATGGACAGCTCCGGGCGAATACCCAGAACGGAGTGCTTGGGGCCTGTCATACCCAGGTCCGTGACATAGCCCGTCCCCTTGGGAAGCACTTGGGCATCCGCCGTAGGCACATGGGTGTGGGTGCCCCAAACCGCGCTGACCCGCCCATCCAGCATATAGCCCATGGCCAGCTTTTCCGAGGTAGCCTCAGCATGGATCTCCACCAGGACAATCTTCGCCGTAATCTGCTTCAGAAGCTTTTCCACCACCAGAAAGGGGTTGTCCGGGCCATAATCCATATTGCACCGGCCAATGAGGTCGATCACGGCCACGTCCCCGGCCTTTGTCTCAAAAACCTGCCAGCCCCGTCCAGGCACCTGGGGGGCATAGTTGGCAGGACGGATGATCTGGGGACAGTCGTCCATATAGTCCACGATCTCCCGTTTTCCCCAGGTATGGTTGCCCATGGTAATGCAGTCCGCGCCCGCATCCAGAATATCCTCCGCCTGATTGGGGGTGATGCCCACCACCGCGGCATTCTCGCCGTTGACGATGACAAAGTCCGCCCCGGTCTTTCGCTTTAACTGCCGCAAATTCCGGCGGATCCGCTCCAGCCCGGGATTGCCCACCACATCGCCAACAGCCAAGACCTTAAATTCCATAGCCATACCTCCATGCAAACATTTTTTCTATTATATATCAGGATTTCCAATTTCGCAAGAGTTAGCCATCCCCATGGACCTGGTGTTGTAATACTGTTTCTTGATTAAAATATTAATGCTTATCGACTTAACTCAGCACACCACAAGATGTAGCAACCGCTCTGACAAGTCGCAGGAACACCTGATCTCCAGTCATGCGGCGGTTGAAACGGAAGCAGAATTCGTCCAGG
>JAXJVC010000200.1:0-9055 GCA_036308745.1 Oscillospiraceae bacterium
CGCAGATACCCCCTACACCGAGGTCAACACCACCTATGTCCGCCAGTCCCGTTTGATGGTCACCGGCAATGCCCTGGCATGGAAGTCCGACAAGTTCGCTTCCCTGTTTGATTCCAACATGGTCATCAACCTGACAGCCCGCGGCGGCAAGGTTCCCAACTAATAAAACGTGTTTGTGCGCCGGGGCAGACCCGGCGCACATTTTTTGGAGGAATATTTATGGAACTGAAACCCGGAAAATACCGCCATTTCAAGGGGATGGAATATGAACTGATCGGCGTGGCGAAGCATTCGGAAACCCTGGAGCTTATGGTGGTCTACCGGGCGCTTTACGGAGAAGGCGGCCTGTGGGTGCGGCCTGCCGCCATGTGGAGCGAATGGGTGGACAGGGAGGATTACCGTGGTCCCCGGTTTTCCTATATTGGAGAGTAGAAAAGATCGCCCTCCCGCAAAAGGATTTTCGACATACGAAAAAAGACCTGTCCGCGAAGGACAGGTCTTTTGAAGTATATTGGGGAATTACACGCCGGAGTAAGCAGCGAAGCCGCAGTCGATGGGCAGTACCACGCCGGTGATGGCGGAAGCAGCCTTGTCGTCGGTCAGGAAGAACAGACCGCCCAGCAGCTCAGCGGAATCCACGAAGCGGCCCATGGGGGTGCCGTTCAGGATCTTGGCGGAACGTGCGGTGGGGGTGCCGTCCTCGTTGAACAGCAGGGCGCGGTTCTGGTTGGAGACCAGGAAGCCGGGAGCGATGGCGTTGCAGCGGATGCCGGTGCCGGCGAAATGGGTAGCCAGCCACTGGGTGAAGTTGGAGATACCGGCCTTAGCAGCGGAGTAAGCAGGGATCTTGGTCAGGGGGATATAGGCGTTCATGGAGGAGATGTTCAGAATGTTACCGCTCTTCCGTGCCACCATGTCCTTGGCGAAGATCTGGGTGGGCAGCAGGGTGCCCTGGAAGTTCAGCTTGAACACGAAGTCAACGCCATTGGGATCCAGATCAAAGAAGGTCTTCTGGCCTTCCTTAGCTTCGTGCTGATACTCGTTATCGCAGGTTGCCCGGGGATTGTTGCCGCCGGCGCCGTTGACCAGGATGTCGCAGGGGCCCAGGTCAGCCAGAACAGCCTGGTGGACTTCTTCCAGAGCGGCAGCGTCCAGAACGTTGGCCTTGTAGCCTTCGCAGATAAAGCCTTCTGCCTTCAGCTCGGCAGCCAGCTTCTTGACAGCTTCTTCGTTCAGATCCAGAGCGGCGACCTTTGCGCCAGCCTGGGCATAAGCACGGGCCATGTCGCCGCACAGGACGCCGCCTGCACCGGTGACAACAACGACCTTACCGGAAAAATCCACATTCAGGGGAAGATTCATCATGATTTGTTACCTCCAAATTTATAGATACAGTTCATTATTTACCAGCCAGCTTGTCCAGCATATCCCATACGCCCAGCATATACATGATGCCCAAGGCGCGGTCATACAGGCCATAACCGGGACGGACGGTGCCGGGACCTTCGCCCCACAGGTGACGGCCGTGGTCGGGACGGATGTAACCCTCGTAGCCGCACTCATGGTAAGCCTTCAGGATCTCCAGGATGCCGGTGTCGCCATCGCAGTCACGGTGGGAAGCTTCGGAGAAGTCACCGTTGTCGAAGTGCTTGACGTTGCGGATGTGGGCAAAGGCAATGCGGTCGCAGTGCTTGCGGACGATGGAAGCAACGTCGTTGTTGGGGTCGGCGTTCAGAGAGCCGGAGCACAGGGTCAGGCAGTTGCAGGGATGGTCCACCATGCTCAGGAAACGGTCGATGTTCTCAGCATTGATCAGCAGACGGGGCAGGCCGAAGATATCCCATGGGGGATCGTCCATGTGGATAGCCATCTTGATGCCGGTCTCCTCACAGGTGGGCATCAGGGCTTCCAGGAAGTACTTCAGGTTGGCCCACAGCTTCTCATGGTCCACGTCAGCATAAGCCTTGAACAGTTCGTCCAGCTTTGCCATACGCTCAGGTTCCCAGCCGGGGAAGGACATATTGTACTTCTCGGTGAAGTCCAGAATGTACTTTGCCATGGCGTTGTAGTCATCCTGGATCATGCCCTTTTCATAGAACAGGGCGGTGGAGCCGTCGCCGACCTCATGGAACAGGTTGGAGCGGGTCCAGTCGAAGATGGGCATGAAGTTGTAGCAGATAACCTTGACATCGAACTTGGCCAGGTTACGCATGGTGGTTTTGTAGTTCTCGATCAGCGCGTCACGGGTGGGCTTACCGATCTTAATGTCATCATGAACATTGACGGACTCTACAACATCGCCGTTGAAGCCGTACTTGTGGAGCTGGTCCATGACTTCCGCGATCTCTTCCACTTCCCAAATTTCACCGGGCATCTTGTGGTGCAGGGCCCAAACGATGCTGGTTACGCCGGGGATCTGCTTGATATAGTTCAGGCTGATGCTGTCATTGCCTTCGCCATACCAACGGAAACCCATTTGCATAGGCATAAGTAAATTCCTCCATTACAAAAATATGGTGTTGTTTTCCTATGGGAAACAACTCTGGATGCAATGATTATACCATAAAAGTCCGGCTTATGACAACGAAGTGTTCCGAAAATACTAACCAAAAAAGTCTATGAAATTTAGGTAAGAAAACCAGATATTTCGGGGAAATTGGATTGTTTGGCACTTTTTAGGGGGAAGTGCTTGTGTATGCGGGGCCTATGCGCTATAATGGCAGAAAACCAGAAACAGGAGGTTCCTATGAAAAAGAAACTGACATCGTTGCTTGCCCTGGTCGTTGTGGTACTGGCGGTTTTCTTCGGAATTCCTCTGGGAGAAGAGGAAGCGGTGTATCTTCCCGATGCTGCTCCGGTCCAGACCCAGCAAACCGAACCTGCTATTCAGACCCCGGGGGAACAGCTTCCCATAGAGGGAAGCTATACCACTAAAGAGGATGTAGCGCTGTATATCCACACTTACGGCTGTCTGCCGGAGAACTTCATCACCAAAGACGAGGCCCGGGAGCTTGGTTGGGATGGGGGCGGTCTGGAGGACTACGCTCCCGGTATGTGCATCGGCGGCGACCGGTTCGGCAACTATGAAGGACTGCTTCCCGAGGTGGAGGGAAGACGCTACACCGAGTGCGATATCGACACCATGGGCGCAGACAGCCGGGGCGCCAAGCGGATCGTATTCTCCAATGACGGCCTGATCTACTATACCGGGGATCACTACGAATCCTTTGAATTGCTCTACGGCGAGGAATGATTTATGGAAATCACCATTGACTGCGGCCTGATCGAAAGCAAGGCCGGCTTCCATAAGGCGGTGGCCAAGGCACTGGACTTTCCGGCATGGTATGGGAAGAACCTGGATGCTCTGTATGACTGCCTGACGGGTGTTCCCGATGAGATGGAAATTCGGTTCCAAAACTGGGAGATCATGGCGATCAAACTGGAAGGCTACGCCGCCGTGGCAAAGAAGGTGATCCTTCGGGCAGCATCTGAGAATCCCCATGTGGCGGTTTCGTTTCTGTAAATAAAGCATCCCCTTAGTGCAGATGCTCGAAAGAACAAACATTTCGAGACTGTACTAAGGGGATCTTTTTCTACTAGGAGGGATATCGGGAATTGGTGCTTAGTTCAGATCGGTCTTCCACAGACCATGCAGGTTGCAGTATGCGTAGACGGAGATGGGTTTTTCTTCTCCCAGCAGGAAGGCTACCTTGGGTGCCTCGCCGGGGTTCAGATGCTTTCTGTAGCTTCCCTTGTTGGTGACCAGCTGGACCCACTCGATCCAGTGGGCATCCACCATGGGATGATCCACAGTACCCACATTCACTTCCACCATGCCTTCTTTCACGGTGACCGCGGGGATATGCTTTTCTCCGCTGGCTTCTACGGTGTTGGGGACCAGCTCATTCATCTTCTGGCCACAGCAGATGGGGGTTACGCCAGCATCCTGGACCATCTCAACAATATTGCCGCAGTGGGGGCAGATATAAAACTTGGTGTTCTTCATACAGATTACCTCCGATGTTTCGTGATTTGGTTTTGTTTTCTTATGACCATATAATATCAAACAATGGACGGTCCTTCTGTGACTTTCTCACCATCAGCCCTCTATTTTGCCGCCGGAGGGAAGAACCCTAAGGCGAATACTGCATGAATTGGGAGATTTTGTGCCGGGCCACTTCGGTATTGGTGTAAATGAAATTGAATTCTCCCTGAATCTGCATATCCTCCACCGTGAAGGTCGCCAAATCCTCCCGACAATGGGCCACCGGCTCGTAGGCAAAGGTTATGGCATTGTTTCGGGCGACCAGCTCACATATCACGGAAAAATGACTGACGGAGGAACAGCGGCGGAAGCTGTCCAGGGAGTACCCCCGGTCGGCCACTGCCTGCTGCAGCAGCATTCGGGTTCCGGAACCTTTCTCACGGACGATGAGACTTTCTCGGAATGCGTCCTCCAAGGGGATGGTCTTACCTGCAAAGGGATGCGCCTTTCCACAGATTCCCAGGAACCGTTCTTTCTTGAACAGGTGATGGGGGTACTTCTCCTTGTCGAATACACCTTCAATTACGGCAAAATCCAACTCTCCCAGGGAAAGCATGGCCAGGAGATTTTCGGTGTTGTCTACGGTCAAATCCAGACAGTGGTTTTCCTGGGATAAAAAAGTCCTAACGGCCGGGACGATGACGAATTCGCCGATGGTTTTCGTGGCACCCACCCGCAGGTGGATTCGGTCTGTCTGGACAAAACTTTCCTTCAAGGCAAGCTCTTCTGCTCGGGCGCTGTCAAAATACCGCTTTAACTGATCCGCAGGCCTGGTTCTGCTGAGCTGGCGCCCATTGTATTCAAAGAGCTTTACACCATAAAAGTGTTCCAGATAATGAATGTGCTGAGTCACACCTGGCTGGGTCATGTTCAGTTTTTCTGCGGTTTTTCGGTAATTCATCTGATCATACAGGGTCAAAAAGGTGTGGATCCGGTAGTCCAGCATGGCGCTCCTCCAATTATTTGAAATTATCGTGTGATAACAAATGATAATTTGATTTTATCACACTTGGGCGGTATAATCAAGTAGCAAAGTATAAAATAAGGAGAGAATCACTATGAAGCTTATGAAGCTGCTCCCCGGCGTACTGCTGTCTGCGGCGATTGCGCTGGCGGCCTGCTGGCTGGAAAGCCTGCTGCCCATTCATTTGATCGGGTCGGCGGTTATTGCCATGTTTATTGGAATGTTCCTGAATCCATATGTTAAGAAGACCACCATTTTTGCGCCGGGGCTGAAATTTACATCCAAGAAGCTCCTGAAATTTGCCATAATCCTCCTGGGGCTGTCTCTGAATATCGCCACCATTTTACAGGTGGGGAAGATGTCCCTGACTGTCATGGTATTCACTCTGCTGACCTGCTTTGGCGGCGGCTATTTTATCGGCAAGGCCTTGGGACTGAACTGGAAGCTGAGCAACTTGATCTCCGCCGGTACAGGTATCTGTGGTGGCAGCGCCATCGCCGCCATTGCCCCTACCATTGATGCGGATGACAATGATGTAGCCTACGCCATGTCCGCCACATTCCTGTTCGATATGGCGATGATCGTACTGTTTCCCATTATGGGACGGGCCATGGGGATGTCCGACGAAGCCTTTGGCATCTGGGCAGGCACCGCGGTCAACGATACATCCTCTGTGGTGGCTACCGGTTATGCGTTTTCCGAGGGCGCGGGAGATTTTGCTACCATGGTCAAGCTGACCCGCACTCTGGCCATCATTCCCACGGTGGTCACCTTTGCTTTCATTCAGCTGAGTATCAAGCGGAAAGAGGCTAAGGCGAATCAGCAGGAAGGGGCTGGGCTGAAGGCGGATTTCTCTATCGGAAAGATTTTTCCCTGGTTTATTCTGGGATTTTTGGCAATGTCCCTGGTAGCCAGCTTTTTCCCGATCCCTGCGGCGGTGGTATCCGGAACAAAGCGTGTCAGCAAGTTCCTGATGGTTTGCGCCCTGGCTGCCATTGGCCTGAATACTTCCTTTGCCAGCATGAAGAAGGCGGGCATCCGGCCGATGATCCACGGCTTTATCATCTCTGCCCTAGTGGTGATTGTTGCGCTGTTGGTAGAGATTGCTATGGGGATTGTTTGAATTCAAAAAATACACGGGTTTGGTATCTACGATGCATAGGTTGCTTCTTTCCGGAGCTTGTGGTAATCTTTTCCCAGAAAGGATGTGCCGGATATGAACACGTATGTAACAAGCGCAACGATCAAGCATCTTCGGGAAGAACGGGGTCTTACCCAGGCGGAACTGGCGGAACGGATTGGTGTAAGCAGCAAGACGGTTTCCAAGTGGGAGACTGCTAAGGGGCTTCCGGATATCTCTTTGCTGCAGCCTCTGGCCCAGGCTCTAAACATCTCCGTTATCGAGTTGATGAACGGAGAACATATTATCAATCAAAACATTTCTGCCAATATGCTGCGGTCCAAATTCTATGTCTGTCCCCTCTGTGGAAATGTGATCCACAGCATGGGAAATTCACTGATCAGCTGCTGTGGCATCACCCTGCCGGCTCTGGAGGCAGAGGAGGGAGACGGTGATCACACAGTAAATATTGAGGTTGTGGAGGACGAACATTTTATTACCATTCCGCACCCTATGACAAAGCAGCATTATATTTCCTTTGCTGCGTTTGTAACCACAGATCGAATCCAAATGGTGAAATTTTATCCGGAGGGAAATGCGGAAACCCGGATGCAGCTTCGGGGATTTGGGACGCTCTATTGGTATTGCAACCGCCATGGACTGTATAAGAAGAAGGTAACAAGAAAGGCACCGTGATCTCACGGTGCCTTTTTGCGGTGAATTATAGTTTGCGAATGGGAAAAAGCATATAATTCCTGCCCGTTTGGGGGACAGGTGAAGTCATGGACCGCGCCTGCCAGGGGGATGTTTTCTTTTTTCAGATAGTCCGGCATTTCCCGGAAAACGGTGGGGCGGTCACATTCTGCCTGCAGGTATTCAAAGCCCGGAACTGTCCATTTTGTCCAGCCATCCGGTGCTTCCGCATCTGCCGGACATTCCACACCCGCTGGATGAAGCCGTTTCCCTCATCCGTGGAGCCTTCCTTGCCAATGACACAGAAGGATTCTTTGATGCAGGTTTGCGGCTTCATAGACTGGTCCTCCTATGAATCATTTTTCACATATTCCCAACAGTCTTCTTGCAAATGCCTGCGCACCCCGAACGGCTTCCTCTGTCTGAAAAGAGGCTAAGTTGTCCTCATCCTGAACGGAGTAGAGACCTATGTATTCCAGGTTGGAATGTGTGCACAGCCGCTGGATACCCATTTCGAAAGGATCTGTGGCATAGGCACCGTCATAGCCGTGGGTGGCAAGGATGGCAACTTTTTTGCCGGCCCAGAGGGAACCGGAAGCACTGCCGTAAAACTTGTTCAGTCCATAGTGGCGGTCCAGGAAGGCTTTCATGCCGGAGGGGCAGTACCAGGAATAGATGGGTGTTGCCAGCACGATGCAGTCACTCCAGCGGATGTCCTCCACGATCAGATCCATATCATCCTGCTGCGGACATCCATATACGTTGGGCGTGTTCTGGCAGACATAGCATCCCTTGCAGGGGTTGATTTTCTTGTTTGCCAATGTTACATAGCGCACATCGGCTTCATTCTTTTTCAGTTCTTCCATCAAGGGCTTGCACAGCTCGGCGGTGTTGCCATGAAGTCTGGGGCTGCCCATCAAAACCAATACTTTCATATTTATTTCTCCTTAAGTAAAGTCAATATCATACCACACGCCGTGTGAAAACAGAACGCAGTCCGTCAATTGAATTTTAAGCAGACAGGTGTTGGGATCGACTTCATTGGTATGGCCGTTGTCGTACCATGCGGCAACGGCCTTTTTGTATCATACTGCGCCACTGACTTGCTGTCAATCTTATATACAAGACAGAAAAGAAATCGCGCTGACGGTTCCTGTTGTCAAATTGGCTCAGTTTTTTCGAAGTAAAACGGAAAAACACGAATGGGGGGATTTACATCCCATGGGCTGTGTGGTAAACTGAAATATGAGGAGGGATCCTATGAGAAAAAATGCTTTGTTTATTCTTAGTTTCTTTTTGATTATCTGCCTTTCTGCCTGCAAGGGCAGTGGGGAGCCATCAGCTGTTATTCCCGGGACAACGGTTGCGCCCGAGACGACAGCCGCCACCATAGCAACGGAGGTTCCCGAAACAACAACGCTTCCCGCTGCAACTGAGCCCACAATGCTTCCCTTGCCCGGTGAACCAACAGAGTTTTCGTTCCTTAGCGGCGCAGGCGGCTGGAGTACTCAATTGGTTCTGAATACCGATGGCTCTTTCATCGGCTGGTTCCATGATTCCGAAATGGGTGATATAGGGGAAGGGTATTCCAACGGAACCGTTTACGTCTGCGCTTTCTCGGGAAAGTTTATGGAAATCACGAAAATAAGTGACTACGCATATATGATGACCCTGTCCGATGTAACAATGGAGAATCAGCCGGGGGAAGAATGGATAGAGGACAACATCCGCTATGTAGCTTACGATCCCTATGGCATCGAGGAAGGAAAAGAATTTGTGTTCTATCTTCCCGATACCCCCATCAGCGAAGTGCCGGAGGGATTTTTGGCCTGGTGGCCCTATCGATATGACCAAAGCACGGATCCAAAACCCACGCTTTCCTGCTATGGCATTCTGAATACCACAACAGATTACGGTTTCTTTTATGTGGAATAATACGATTTCTAAGAAGATCGATAGCCGTCTTTTAGGTGGCCTGATAACGCAAAAGCTTGACTGAGACCAGTCAAGCTTTTTGCGTTAAAATAGTGTGGTGATCCAGTAAACCAGACCATAGATCACCGAAGCCGAAACACCATACACAATCACCGGCCCGGCGATGGTGAACATCTTGGCGCCGACGCCCAAGATAAACCCCTCGGTCTTAAATTCCACAGCTGGGGCGGCGATGGAGTTGGCGAAGCCGGTGATGGGGACCAGGGTGCCTGCACCGGCGTGTTTGGCGATGTTGTCA
>JAXJVC010000201.1:0-3157 GCA_036308745.1 Oscillospiraceae bacterium
AAATTTTTGCGCGTGCTAAATTTCTCAGCACGCGCCATGTCATAGGGGCGGGTCACCGACCCGCCCTCTGATTATCAAATGTTTTTTAGAGGCCGATGCCCCAACGATATAATCCGATCATTCCTCCAGCAGGCACACCGCATGGCAGGCCATGCCCTGCTCTGTGCCGGTGAAACCCAGCTTCTCCTCGGTGGTGGCTTTCACATTCACCCGATCGGGCGCAATATTCAGCGCGGAGGCGATATTCTCCTGCATCCGTGAAATATGGTCCTTCAGCTTCGGCTTCTGTGCAATCATGGTCACATCGATGTTGCTGACCCGGTAGCCTGCGGCAGCAACCTTCTGCCCCACGATTTCCAGCAGCTTCAGAGAATCCGCACCCTTATACTTAGGGTCCGTATCCGGGAAGTGGCGGCCGATATCCCCCAGTCCTGCGGCTCCCAGCAGAGCATCGGATACTGCGTGGAGCAGCACATCCGCGTCGCTGTGGCCCAGCAATCCCAGATGGTGGTCAATCTTCACGCCGCCCAGAATCAGGTCCCGGCCCTCCACCAGCTTGTGTACATCATATCCGTGTCCGATCCTCATTCCATTTCCTCCAGCAGCATTTCCGCAATTTTCAGATCCATGGGGGTGGTAACCTTGATGTTCCGCTCGTCACCCTCCACGATCTTGACGGTCAGGCCAATCCGCTCCACGGCGGAGCAATCATCCGTGACCTGCGCCCCGTCCAGCTCGGCCTTTTTCAGCGCACCCCGGAGCATATCGTAATCAAATACCTGGGGGGTCTGGACCGCCCGGAGGGTTGCCCGGTCGGGGGTGTTCTTCACCACATAGCCCTCCACCACCTTGATGGTGTCCTTCACCGGCACCGCGGGAGCCGCCGCGCCGTAGGTATTGGCTGCCCGCACCACCCGGTCGATGACCTGCCAGGTGATCAAAGGCCGGGCGCCGTCGTGGACTGCCGCCAGCTTTACCTTATCTCCCAGGGCATTCAAGCCCAGGTTCACGGACTCCTGCCGGCTGTTTCCTCCGGCCACCACTGCGGTGACCTTCCCCATGTTCTTACACAGATTGGTGATAGGCACGATCAGGTCCGGCCGGGTAACGATAACAATCTCAGAAATGGCATCGCAGTTCTGGAAATTCCGCACCGTCCGCAGGATCATCGGCTCTCCCTTGATGGGAGCCATGACCTTGTCGATGCCCCCCATCCGGGAAGCCGTACCGGCTGCCACGATCACCGCGCCGCAGCGCTTCAGGGGCAGCACCTTCCGGGCCGGACGGGTAAATCTTGTAATATCCATGCTCAAAGCTCCCTTACCAGTTTCTTGTAAAATTCGCCCCGGACCATGAAGTTCTTGAACTGGTCAAAGGCCGCGCTGGCAGGGCTCATCAGCACGATGTCCCCCTCCTTCGCCGCCCCGGCCGCTGCCCGGACAGCGCTTTCAAAGTCGCCGCAGTCCAGGATGGGCAAAGCATCGGGGTCATATTCGGCGCAGGCTTCCACCGCCGCCCGGATCTGGGGACCGGTGGCACCGCCCAGCACCAGCAGCTTCACGTGTTCGCAGATCTCCGGTCCCAGCACATCGTAGGGGATGTGCTTGTCGTAGCCGCCTGCAATCAGGATCACCTTTTCCCGGAAGCTCTGCAGGCCGGCGATGGTCCGGCTGGGGCTGGAGGCGATGGAATCGTTGTAGAACTTCACGCCATCCTTGATCCGTACCAGCTCAATGCGGTGCTCCACGCCACCAAAGGTCCTGGCCACATGGCGAATAGTCTCGTCATCCACCAGACCCTCCACTGCGGCAATGGCCGCCATATAGTTTTCAATGTTGTGGGTACCGGGGATCAGGATATCTGCCGTTTCCAGAACAGGCACTTCGCCCCGGCGGATCACCCCATTGTCCTCCCACACACCGTTGGTCTTCGCCTTGCGGGAGAAGAACCAGGTCTCGCCGTTGCCTGTAAAGGCGGCAGTGATCTGGTTGTCCGCATTCAGAACCAGCTTGTCCTCCGCGCCCTGATACTTGAAAATATTCTTCTTGGCATCCACATACTCTTCCATGTCCTTGTGGACATCCAAATGGTTGGGAGCCAGATTGGTGACCACCGCAATGTGGGGACTGCGGGTCATGTCCATGAGCTGGAAGGAGCTGAGCTCCACCACTGCGAAATCCGTTTCCTTCATCTCCCGCGCCAGGGGCAGCAGAGGCGTACCGATGTTGCCGCCCAGCCAGACCGTCTTTCCGGCAGCCTTCAGCATTTCAGAGATCAGGGTAGTAGTGGTAGTCTTGCCATCGGAACCGGTAACCGCGATCAGTTGACAGGGGCAGACCTCGAAGAACACCTCCATCTCAGAGGTGACCTGAGCGCCCTTGGCTGCCAACGCCTGAATGGCAGGATTGCCCGGGTGCATACCCGGGGTGCGGAACAAAACATCCGCCTCCATGCCCTCTAAGTACCCATCACCCACCCGGAGCTTGCACCCGGCGGCTTCCAGGTCCAGGACCTCGGCGTCCAGCTTTTCCCGAGGGGTCCGGTCACAACCGGTAACATCGCATCCAAATTCCAGCAGCAGCCGCACCAAAGGCCGGTTGCTGACACCCAGACCCAGGACGGCAATCTTCTTACCCTTTAGGCAAGTAAAATATTGTTCAAATGCAGAAGCCATCGTACATTCCTCATTTCAAAAGCAAAATCGCAAATTAGGAATTATGAGTTAGGAATTAGGAATGTTCCGTTACGGCACGCCATTCCTAACTCCTAATTTCTAACTCCTCATTTTCTATTAGTATATCCCCTCCCAAAAGATTTTGCAAGGACATTTGACAATTGGCCCTTGTTGGGGTACAATATTTCCGCAACCAGGTCGGACAGCCGCGGACGCAGGCCGAAAGGCCGCGGATGAGGAAAGTCCGGGCTCCACAGGGCAAGGATAACGGGTAACGCCCGCCGGGGGTAACCCCAGGACAAGTGCAACAGAGATATACCGCCTTCCCTATAACAGGGCTCCCATCGAAGCCCAGCGCAAGCGGGTTCGATGGGAAAGAGGAGATTCCGCATATAGTGCGACTAATGCCGCTTGCGGCATTAGGAGCGTTTATATGCGTGAATTGACGAGGTAAGGGTGAAAAGGTGGGGTAAGAGCCCACCC
>JAXJVC010000202.1:0-1804 GCA_036308745.1 Oscillospiraceae bacterium
GAATTTTTCTTAACAACGATTTCTACGGCGGCAATTTCCGGGGTATCACCGAAAAAATGGACTACATCGCCTCTCTCGGCACCACCATTGTGTACCTGACTCCCATCTCCAAGAGCTGCTCCAGCCACCGCTACGACACCGGTGACTATAAGACCCCGGACCCCATGCTGGGTGCCGAGGAAGATTTTGCCGCTATGTGCCAGGCCGCACACGACCGGGGCATCAAGGTCCTGCTGGACGGCGTGTACTCCCACACCGGCTCCAACAGCCTGTATTTTAACCGGGAGGGTACTTTCCCCGGAACCGGCGCGTTCCAGTCCAAGTCTTCCTCCTATGCCAGCTGGTACACCTTCTATGAATGGCCTTACAACTACCACTCCTGGTGGAGCTTCGACACTCTGCCCACCGTCAACAAAATGGACCCCGCCTTCATCGAGTATATCATCACAGGTGAGGACAGCGTTATTGCCCACTGGCTGAAGCTGGGAGCTGACGGCTTCCGTCTGGATGTGGCTGATGAGCTTCCGGATGAATTTTTGAAGCTCCTCTACGACCGGGTGAAGGAGCTGAAGCCCGACGGTCTGGTGCTGGGTGAGGTGTGGGAAGACGCCTCCAACAAGATGGCCTACGACAAACGCAGGAAGTATTTCACCGGAGCGGAGCTGGACAGCGTAATGAACTACCCCTTCCGCACCGCCATCGTGAACTTTATGCGTGGCTGGGACAGCGGCCGGGGCTTCCGGGACACGGTCATGTCCATCGTGGAGAATTATCCCGAAGAGGTCTGGCAGTGCAACATGAACCTGCTGGGCACCCACGACACCCCCCGGATCCTGACCGCCCTGGTGGACGATTTCGATGGTTCCCGGGAAGAAAAGGCCAAGCGCCACCTGTCCCGGCACAATCTGGAGGTGGCCCGTGACCGTCTACTCATGGCCTCCTTCCTGCAGTACACCCTTCCCGGCAGTCCCAGCCTGTACTACGCCGATGAGGCGCTGATGGAGGGCTACAAGGATCCCTTTAACCGCCGCACCTACCCCTGGGGTCGGGAGGATATGGAGATGCTGGAGCATTTCCGTCGTCTGGGCCGCCTGCGCAGGGACCACGAAGCTCTGCGGCTGGGCCACATCCAGTTCTTCGAAGCCGGCGACAAGCGTCTGTGCTTCACCAGAACTTACGAAGGAAAGACCCTGAAGGTTTATGCCAACCGCAGCGGCGATCCCTGGGATATCCCCGCCGGACGGGTGGTCCTGGGCTACGGGCTGCAAATCGTCGCCTCTGACTGGCTCACCCTGGGTCCCCGGGGCTTCTGCGTAGTGGAGGAATGATGGTGGAGACCGAAAAATTCTGCTCCGGCTACTGCCGCCAGCTGGATGCCAGCCGGATGGTGGAAGTGATCCTGGAAGACGGGAAGATCACTGAGGTGGACTGCTGCTACGGCAATTGCGTCTACCAGAGCAACTGCCCCATTGCAAAGGAAATCAGCAAATTGGATCATGCATAACAGAACCCCCAGGCGACACCGCCTGGGGGTTTTTGGTAAGATAAATTGTTGCTTACGAACGAAAGAAAGCCTTCCCCATTGGGGAAGGTGGCACGGCGCAGCCGTGACGGAAGAGGTGTTACCGCAGTACGTTTTCGCCGCAAGGCAAAGGAAAACGAAACATTGTACCGCACCTCTCCCGCCCCCTGCGGGGGTACCCTCCCCAGAGGGGAGGGCTTGCGGCCGCGCCGCGAAACGAGAATTCACTACAGGTGTGCCAACACAAAAGATCCCCTCCCAGGCGGGAGGGGATCCCTACTA
>JAXJVC010000203.1:0-2067 GCA_036308745.1 Oscillospiraceae bacterium
AATTTTCTGTGTGGCGTTCCTTTCTTGCCCATATTTTCACATCCTTTCCTTTTTTATTATACAACGAAAAAAGTAGACACCCACACTTTTGTGAGTGTCTACTTTCATTTTACAGGTGCACGTAATTTTTGTTACGATCCCTTTTTTATATAGTAATTACTTCATGCCCAAAGGGCACTTCATTGTCAAAGGCAGCTTCATTTGCCCGTCAGGGCAAACTTCATTTACAGTGTAATTACACTGTAAAGAAGGCGCAGCCATAAGCAGGCAGCTCCACGGTGCCGGAAACGGTGACGCTCTCCAGGGCGGGCAGTTCATCATTCTCGCCCAGGACCAGCTCCTTGCCATTGAGCAGCATGGTACGGCTGCGGACCTTTCCGTTGCCGGAGAGAACATAAGCCTCTGCCTCCTTGGGCAGCTCCACAGTGGTGGTCTCGGCGGAGTTGTTGATCACCAGATACACATAGCCGTCCTTGCCGTCCTTGCGGGAGTGGGCATAGACATGGGCGCCCTCCCGGATCTCCTCGCCGGTGGCATAGCAGGTCTTACCCATAAGCCGGTTCCACAGCAGAACTGCGAAATAGTTGGGCCGGGGTTCGAAAGTGCCGTGCTTCAGGTAGCCGTAGTCGGAGGAAGCCAGGGTATTGTGGAAGATCACACCGTCGGTAACGGTAGAGAATTCGCCCAGTTCGTTCAGGGTACGAATTACATCCACATAGGTGGATGCCCAGGTGTTGCCGCCGCAGCCGGCGTCGCCGGACTCGGTGACCCACATCTGGCCGCCGGGAACGTACTTGTCGCGGCGGGCCACATACTGGCGGGCGCAGTTGGCCGCAACCTTCAGATACTGCTCGCTGAAAACCGCCTCATAAGGCCAATGGCCGCCCATGGCAGCGCCGCGTTCAGAAACACCGTTGTAATAATGGTAGCTGAACACGTCCATCTTGGACTTGTAATCACCCAGCAGCTGCTCAGTGGTGACCATATCAAAGCCGGCAGCCATGCCGCCGCCTGCACCCTCCAAGGCGCCAAACAGGTTGATGTCGCCCACAGTGCAGGGACCGACAAACAGGCACTCGGGATAGTTCTCCCGCAGCCATGCGCCAAACAGATCATGGTCACGGGCATGGTCGGCAGCGGTGTAGCCCTGAGGCAGACCGGACAATGCGATCAGATTGGGCTCGTTGGTGAACTCGGCTGCGGAAATAGGCACACCGTATTCCTTGGAGGTACGGAACAGCAGGTCAGCCTGCTCGAAGGGCATGGGCTCGTCCGCGGCATGGATACCGGGGCAGTTTGCGATGGAAACCAGCAGCTTGCCATCCACAGCCTTGACAAAGTCCAGCAGATTCAGCCACTGCTGCTTGGTCAGCACATTCTGGAAGCCCTCGGGGACTTTACCCTCATACTTATTGTCGAAGTCGTAGTAGGTTTTGTTCGCCCAAGTGCCGGAGACCCGCACCCACGCAGTGCCCAGCTCCCTTGCCAGCTTGATGAGCCGGGGGTTGGTGGTGTCGATGGGGTCATACCACTGCTGCAGGTTGCCCATATTGGTCCAGTCCTTGATCACGGGGAATTCCTCGGTGCCGTCCACCTGTGCCTCCGTATAGGCCTTCCAGAAGGTACCGCCGGTGACCTCGGTCATCTCCACGTTATAGGAAACCAGACGCTCGTCCATTTCCCGCAATGCATTCAGGCCTTCTGCCTGGAGTTTTACAAATTGAGCCATGGGAATCAACTCTCCTTATCATATTTTGTAGCATCAGGAAGCATACCGCTTCTTATATTATTATAAATTGCGCAGGTGCTTCCGGGATAGTTCCAAAATGCCACAATTGTGACATGCTTCTCCAAAAAGAATCCCCGCCTTTGCACAAAACGCACAAAATCAGGGATCGGATCATAATTTATCCGCATTCTGGAACAGCGGTTCTGTCATCAGCCTCGCCGTGATCTGGGCCATCTGCCAGGGTGACTGGGTAAATCCTCCCTGGTGCCATTGGGTCACGAGAGACATCAGTCCGCAAATGCCGAACAGGGTAGCGTACTCCCGGATCACCTTATCGT
>JAXJVC010000204.1:0-2379 GCA_036308745.1 Oscillospiraceae bacterium
ACGATAAAGTCCGCGGCCCGCATGGTATCCTCATCATGTTCCACCACAATCAGGGTGTTGCCGATGTCCCGCAGGTGCTTCAGGGTCCCCAGCAGCTTGTCATTGTCCCGCTGGTGCAGGCCGATAGAAGGCTCGTCCAGAATGTAGAGAACACCCATCAAAGAGGAGCCGATCTGAGTAGCCAGCCGGATCCGCTGGCTTTCGCCGCCGGACAGAGTGCCGGAAGCCCGGGAAAGGGTCAGATAGCTCAGGCCAACGTCCGTCAGGAATTGGAGCCGGGATTTGATCTCTTTCACGATCTGCTCCGCCACCATGGCCATATTGCCCTCGAGCTTCAGGTTGTTCATAAAACCCAGCTCATCCCGGATGCTCATGCGGCAGAAATCCATGATGCCGATGCCGCCCACGGTCACCGCCCGGGCAATATCAGAAAGACGGTCGCCGCCGCACTGGGGACAGGGAGCCGTGGTCATGCACTCCTCCAGCTCCTTCCGGGCCGCGTCAGACTGGGTTTCTCTGTAGCGCCGGGAAATGTTGTTCAAGATACCCTCAAAGGGCTGCTCCAATACGCCCATGCCGTTGCCCCGGTTGTAGGACATCCGCAGTTTTTCTCCCTTGGTACCGTAGAGGATCACATCCATCACCTCATCGGGCAGGTCCTTTACTGGAGCCGTCAGGGAAAAGTGATACTTCTGAGCCAGCGCCTCGAAATACATCCGGAAGATAGAATCTGTACGGGCGCTCTGCCAGCCGGAGGCCTGGATCGCCCCCTCGAAAATAGACTTATTCTTGTCCGGGATCACCAGGTCTGCATCCGCCACCAGCCGAAAGCCCAGGCCCGTACAGCTGGGACAGGCGCCGCTGGGATTGTTGAAGGAGAACATCCGGGGTTCCAGCTCCGTCAGGCTGATGCCGCAGTCCTCACAGGCGTAATTCTGGGAGAAGCTCAGTTCTTCCTTGGTACCGGGCAGTTCAATGGACACCAGACCCCCGGAATGGCCGCAGGCCGTCTCAATGGAATCCGTCAGGCGGCGGCGCAGGCCATCCTTCAGCACCAGCCGGTCCACCACCAGATCGATGGTGTGCTTCTTATTCTTTTCCGGTTTGATCTCCTCTGTCAAGTCGTACAGGATACCGTCTACCCGGACGCGGGCAAAGCCGCCCTTCCGGGCATCCTCAAAGACCTTCTGATGTTCGCCCTTTTTGCCCCGGATCACGGGAGACAGCACCACGAACCGGGTCCCCGGCTCCATGGCCTCGATCCGGTCCACAATCTGATCGATGGTTTGGCGCTGAATTGCCTTGCCGCACTTGGGGCAGTGGGGCACGCCCACCCGGGCCCACAGCAGACGGAGGTAATCATAAATCTCCGTCACCGTACCTACCGTAGACCGGGGATTCTTGGAGGTGGTCTTCTGGTCGATGGAAATGGCCGGAGAAAGGCCATCGATGGAATCCACGTCGGGCTTGTCCATCTGGCCCAGGAACTGGCGGGCATAGGAGGAAAGGCTCTCCACATACCGCCGCTGGCCCTCGGCATAAATGGTATCAAAGGCAAGGCTGGACTTACCGGAACCGGAAAGGCCGGTAAAGACCACCAGCTTATCTCTGGGGATGGTAAGGTCCACATTTTTCAGGTTATTTTCCCTGGCACCCTGAATTCGGATCGTATCGTTCATAGCGTAACTCCTTCGCATATAGGCGGAAACATTTGCTTTGCTTTACAGAATATTATACCATGTTTCCCAAGATCCTACAAGTCTTTTTGCAAACATAATTTCGTTTTCCTGCATTTTTTGTATGGGCGGTTTGTCGGAAGCACCGCCTTTCCCACTGATGATTTTCGGCGTAATTTCCGCCGGGTTTCTGTTGCATTTCCCCGGTGCAGGATGGTATAATACAAATACAACCGTCTGATGGCAGGCGGAAAATTTGGAAAAGAAATTGAGCGTTATGTTTAAGAAAAATACCAATGACGCCTGGCTCGTCGTAGGCCTGGGCAATCCCGGAAGGGAATATGAGCGCACCCGCCACAACTGCGGCTTCCGTGCCGTGGATCTCCTGGCTGAGATCCTTGGCAGCAAAATCGACAAGCTAAAATTCCAGGGTCTGTACTGCCAGACCAATTACGCCGGAAAGAAGGTCTTTCTGCTGAAGCCCCAGACCTATATGAACCTGTCCGGCCGGTCCGTACTGCAGCTGAGCGCCTATTTCGGTATCCCGCCCCAGCGGATCATCGTCATGTTCGACGACATTTCCCTGCCCCCCGGACGGCTTCGGATCCGGGCCGACGGCTCTGCCGGCGGTCACAACGGCATCAAGTCCATCATCCAGGAAGTGGGCAGCCAGGAATTCCCCCGGATCAAGATCGGCGTAGGC
>JAXJVC010000205.1:0-1559 GCA_036308745.1 Oscillospiraceae bacterium
GCTCGATCTCCACCTTGGAGAAGTCGATGACTTCCGGCTTGGCTTCTGCAACGGGGGCAGCCACAGGCTTTTCAGCCTTCTTGCCATCGTCCAGAGGCTTCATGGTGGGGAACAGGATGACCTCACGGATGGTATCGGAATTGGTCAGCAGCATCACCGCGCGGTCGATGCCGATGCCCATGCCGCCCGTGGGAGGCATGCCGTATTCCATGGCGTTGAGGAAGTCCTCGTCCAGCATCTCGGTCTCATCGTCGCCACGCTCACGCTGCTCCACCTGCTTCATGAAACGCTCTCTCTGGTCGATGGGATCGTTCAGCTCGGAATAAGCGTTGGCGATCTCGGAATGGCAGATGAACAGCTCGAAGCGCTCGGTGAGTCTTGCATCCTCGGGGGACTTCTTGGTCAGCGGAGAAACCTCCACAGGATACATGGTGATAAAGGTAGGCTGGATCAGATGCTCCTCCACCTTCTGATCGAAGCAGGCATACAGCGCATTGCCCCAGGTCTTTTCTGCGGCATCCGCCAGCTCCACACCCACAGCCTTGGCAGCGGCCACAGCCTCTGCATCGTCGGTGATGGCGCCAAAGTCCACGCCCACATATTCCTTGACGGCATCCACCATGGTCAGGCGGCGCCAGCCGGGAGTCAGATCGATCTGCTCGCCCATCCACTGCACTTCGTAGCTGCCCAGAATCTCCTTGGCAGCGCCGGAAATGATGCCCTCGGCAATGTCCATCATGTCATGGAAGTCCGCATAGGCCTGGTACAGCTCCACGGAAGTAAACTCCGGATTGTGCTTGGGGTCCATGCCCTCGTTGCGGAAGATGCGGCCGATCTCATAGACACGGTCCATGCCGCCGATGATCAGACGCTTCAGGGGCAGCTCGGTGGCAATACGCATGAACATATCGATGTCCAGGGTGTTGTGGTGGGTGATGAAGGGACGGGCAGAGGCACCGCCGGCGATGGTATTCAGAACCGGGGTCTCCACCTCAATGTAATTCATGTTATCCAGATAGGAACGCATGAACTTGATAAACTTGCTTCTGATGATGAAGTTCTGCTTCACCTCGGGGTTGACCATCAGATCCACATAGCGCTGACGGAAGCGGATCTCCTTATCGGTCAGACCGTGGTACTTTTCGGGCAGAGGCAGCAGAGACTTGCTCAGCAGGGTGATTTTGGAGGTGCGCACAGAGGTCTCACCGGTCTTGGTTTTGAAGATCTCGCCCTCTGCGCCCACGATATCACCGATATCGTTCTTCTTGAAGCGGTTAAACTCCTCCTCGCCCATCTCGTCAATCTTGACGAAGAGCTGGATTCGGCCGGAATTGTCCTGCAGATCGCAGAACATGACCTTGCCCTGGCCGCGCTTGCTCATCAGACGGCCAGCAACCTTGACGATTTTGCCCTCGTAGCCCTCATAATCGGCCTTGATGGCAGCGGAATCGGCATTAAAATCAAACTTGGTCTGGACAAAGGGATCCCGGCCCTCGGCGCGAAGTGCCTCCAGCTTTTCCCGGCGAATCTGAGCCTGCTCGGAAATGGGCAGCTCTGCC
>JAXJVC010000206.1:0-6642 GCA_036308745.1 Oscillospiraceae bacterium
GATGTTCCCGGCAATATTTTGATCCAGTCGGAGAATATGGCAACGTCTCTGGCGGTGCTGTCTGTTCACCTCCAGGCACAGATCAAGGAAGAAAAGGAAGCCAATAAATAAGCAAACGCCGTACCACGAAACAGGTGGTACGGCGTTGTTTCCTTATTCGGATCTGGGAATGGGGGTGACGACGGGAGTGCCGTCCCGGTTCAGCAGTACGGTGAGGCCGCCTGCATAGCCGCTGGTGGTGAACAGGTAGTTCACACCGGTTTCCTTGTCCACCAGGATTTGCACAGAGGACAAAGTGCCCTGGGAGTAGATATTTACAAAACGTTCTTCTTTCTTAGCCATAATTAGTTCTCGTTGTTTGTATTGTCTTTTTTATTTTGGCACCGAATCACGTTGAACAGGTTTGCCAGGGAGATGCAGCCCAGTCCTGCGGGGAGATAGGCGGAGCCGTCATCGAAAAAACAAAGGGCCAGGAAGATAATTCCGGCGACAACCAGGCCAGCCGCGCAGATAAAAAGCAGGGTGTTATGTGTTTTCATATCCATAAAATTACCTCAATATTTGTTGTTATAGTAGAGTTTGAATGCAAGACCCAGCAGGCTGGCGGCGACCACGCAGGCCATGATGGTGATGCTGACGGTCATGCTGAAATAGCCGCTGACGATGATGGCCACCAGGCCCAGCAGCAGGAAGGTCTGGAAAGCGGCGGCCCGGGCGGAGGTCCAGACCTGAATGGTCCGCTCGTCGTGGTCCTTGATGAACAGCTTCTTCAGAGCCTTTTCGTCCTTCATGGCCCGGATATTGCGGACCAGGCCGGTGATCATAAAGGCCAGCAGAGCGAAACTGGCACCGATAATAAAGCCGCGCCACATGGACTGCCAGTGGCTGTCACCGGCGGGAACGAAGAAGGGGACGATGCCGGCTTCTCCTGCGGCGGAAAGGAAGCAGAACAGGGCCAGGATAAAAGCGCAAATACCAAAGGTGAGGTTTTGAATTTTCAGTTTCTCTCTGTAGTTTTCCATGGTTTAATCCTCCAAATCTGTGAAATCGAAGACTTCCTCGATAGTAAGTCCAAAGTAATGGGCGATCTTGTATGCCAGGGGCAGGGAGGCGGTGTATTTTCCTACCTCAATGGAGGTGATGGTCTGACGGGTGGTGCCCACGGCATCGGCCAGTTCCTCCTGAGAGAGCTTGCGCGCCTTGCGCAACTCGCGGATCTTTGTTTTCATGGGGATTCTCCTTCATTATCCTCCCGCGCGTCCGCGGGAGGGATATTGCTAAGTTAACTTTGCGAAATAAGCATAGCATACTTTGCATAACTTGTCAAGCCTACTTTGCAAAAAATGCAAAATAAACTTTGCGAAAATAAAGCCCCACTGCCGGTTGGCAGTGGGGCAGAATCGATTATTTACCGGGCTTGAAGGAATCCTTCAGGCTGACGGAGCGGTTAAACACCAGGTGGCCGGGGGCGCAGTCCTTGCTGTCGGGGCAGAAGTAGCCCAGACGCATGAACTGATAGGAGGCGGGAGCTTTGGCATCTGCCAAGGAAGCCTCTACCTTACAGCCGGTGAGAACCTCCAGGGAGTTGGGGTTCAGGCAGTTGAGGTAATCCTTGCCGGCGGCGTCGGGTTCGGGATCGTCAAAGAGGTTGCTGTACTGACGGACCTCGGCGTCGGCGCAGTTGTTGGCATCCACCCAGTGAATGGTAGCGCCCTTGACCTTGCGGCCGTCTGCGGGGTCGCCGCCCCGGGATTCGGGGTCATAGGTAGCCAGGACTTCCACCACATTGCCGTTTTCGTCAGTGACACAGCCGGTGCACTTGATCAGGTAGGCACCCTTCAGACGGCACTCGGGGCCATCGGGGTACAGGCGCTTGTACTTGGGAATGGGCTGAGCCAGGAAGTCGTCGGCTTCAATCCACAGATCTCTGGAGAAGGTGACCTCACGGGTGCCGTCCTCAGGACGGTTGGGGTTGTTTTCCACAACTACGGTCTCGGACTGGCCTTCGGGATAGTTGGTGATGGTCAGCTTCACGGGCTTCAGGACAGCCATGACCCGCTTCGCGGTCTCGTTCAGATCTTCCCGCAGGCAGAACTCCAGGAATGCGTAGGGGATGGTGTTGGGGGACTTGGCAACGCCCACGCGCTCACAGAAGTTGCGGATGGACATGGGGGTGTAGCCACGGCGGCGCATACCGCAGAGGGTGGGCATCCGGGGATCGTCCCAGCCGGAGACGTAGCCGTTTTCTACCAGGTTTCTCAGCTTGCGCTTACTGAGAACGGTGTGGTCGATGCCCAGACGGGCGAACTCGATCTGCCGGGGGGTGTGGGGGACGGAGACGTTTTCCACCACCCAGTTGTACAGGGGACGGTGGTTCTCAAACTCCAGGGAGCACAGGGAGTGGGTGATACCCTCCAGAGCGTCCTGGATGGGATGGGCAAAGTCGTACATGGGATAGATGCACCACTTATCGCCCTGACGGTGATGGTGCATATGGCGGATCCGGTAGATGACGGGGTCACGCATATTGAAGTTGCCGGAGGCCAGGTCGATCTTGGCCCGCAGGGTGTACTTGTTGTCCTCAAATTCGCCTGCACGCATCCGGGCGAACAGGTCCAGGCTCTCCTCAATGGGACGGTCCCGGTAGGGGGAGATGGCGGGGGTGTTCAGATCGCCCCGGTACTCCTTGAACTGCTCGGGGGTCAGCTCGCAGACATAAGCCAGGCCCTTCTTGATCAGCTCTACGGCGTATTCGTAGTCTTTCTCAAAATAGTCGGAGCCGTAGAAGAAACGGTCGCCCCAGTCAAAGCCCAGCCAGTGGATATCCTCCTGGATGGCCTCCACGAATTCCACGTCTTCTTTGGTGGGATTGGTGTCGTCCATGCGGAGGTTGCACAGGCCGTTGTACTTTTCGGCGGTGCCAAAATCGATGATCAGGGCCTTGCAGTGACCGATGTGCAGGTAACCGTTGGGCTCAGGCGGGAACCGGGTGTGGACGGTAGCGCCCGCATAACGGCCGCCCTCGGCGATGTCCTCGTCGATAAAGGCGTGGATGAAATTTTTGCTTTCGGTGATTTCAGCCATATCAAAAATCCTCTCTCGGAAAGTATTTTACTTGAAACTATTAAAGTATACACGATTATGGAAAATTAATCAACTGTTTCCTGGGAATTTTCCGGAAAACGCAGATGCGCATAGTAGCAGTGGACAAGGCTCACATAGCCCAGAGCCTTCATGTCTTCGTATCGGCAGTTATAGCGGGCTTTGGTGCGTGTTCCGGTTACCAGATAGCGGATACATTCCTGGGCATACAGGTCGATGGCATGCAGAGATTCGGCAGTGGTGATCAGAGGGAAATACCATCTGGTCCAGGTCAGCTCATGCTCACAGTCGTTGCAGAATAGTTTTCGGCGGAAGGCGCGGATAAATGCCTTTGCGGTCTGCGCACCTGTGGTTTGCTTCCTGGCTTGCCAGCGGACCAGCGCCCGGACTTTTCGGTGCATTTTTGCTTTGAGCTTTTCCACAGAGACTGGGGCTACGTCGATGATGCCGTTTTGATAGATAATCCCCAAAAACACCCAGGGTTCTCCCGGGGCGCTGATCTGCTCCTTGGAGGAGTTGATCAGAAGACCGGCATCAGCCAGGGTGCTGTGTACCATGCGGATGTGTCGCTCCAGCATTTCCCGGCTGTCAGCGAAGAGGATGATATCATCGGAATACCTGGCATAGAGAACATTGGTGTTGTGAAAATGCCTGTCCAGATGGGAAAGATATAGATTGGCGAGAAATGTGGACACTGGGCAACCGGCCATGATCCCTTTTTGAATCTCCAGAAGCTGACCGTCTCTTTCTGCCTGGGGATCTGTCAGCAGCAGCTTCAGGAACCGCAGAATGTCCGGCTGGTCAACCAGAGCTTCTTCCAGCACAGGAAGAAGCTTTTCCACGGGGATGGAATTAAAGTAGTTCTGGATGTCTGCCTTGTAGCACCATAAGTTCTTGATACCTTGCCTTCCGGTGATGGCGTGGATGGCATCCCGGACTCCGGTACCGGGGCGGAAAGAGTAAAGATTCGGGGCGAACAGATGGTCATAGCGCTCCTGCAGCAGAAAAGTAAGAAATTTCAGTACGTAGTTTTCCTCCCGGGGAAACAAAAAAACCGTTCGCTTTTTTTGTGAGTGGGCTTTGCTGATTTGCGCCATTCTGGGAGGTGCAAAGCATTCGCCATTTCGGATGATCTGCACAGGCTCCCGGTACTGTTCCTGCTGAACAAAGGCAAGAAGATCTGCTTCCTCCTCCTGGGAAAGATGCCCGCCCTGGAACTTGTAGTCGCAAAAACGCTGCCACTGTGCTTTGTCGTGGAGCATATCGATTATGTCCATAAGAATCCTCCTGCAGGAAATAGAAAAACAGAGGGAAAAAGCGTTAAAACACTGCATCAGTGTTTACCGGACCGTACACAGCCGAGCTACCTGCAAAGCATATAAAAGGCTGTGCTGGGGCCTCCGCAGGTGCAAATGCGTTTCCCTCTGTTTTTTGCGGTATGGAATTGGGGGAGACTTACAGGGCGCTTTGAATCCTGTTTACAACATAGGATGCCTTGTTGCGGAAATCCCGGTAGTACCGCTGAACGGGAATGTTCCGGGCGATACAGGCGTCCACGGTGTTCTGCACCCGGCGGGTGCGATATTCCTGGGAACCGCAGAGGATCACAGCCAGCTTGGGTTCGCCGTCCTGATACAGCAGGAAGGAAACAGGAACATTCTGGCTGCCGGCAAGCTGCTGGTTGCGGAAAACGCGGAGCTGGGGGAAGCGGGCGGCGATGAGCTGGGCGAAGTAGTCATCAACACTGCCGCGGAAGCTGTAACCGTCGGTGACAGGGGCGCTCGTGGGAATCCGGGGCTCGGCAGCGGGGGATTCACTGATATTCTGAACCTGCTGGACAACAGTAGAAACAGTATCAACCACATTCTGAACCTTTTTCAGAAAATTAATCAGAGCCATGCAGTTACCTCCATAGGATTATGTTGACTACAATATTACCAGTTTTTCTCGAATATTGCAATAGTTTTCAAAATTTTCTGCCGATGAGAAAGGCGAAACATAAATTTTTGGAAAACATTTTAAGAAATCTGAAATTTGTGGTTGTCATTTTGACCGTCATACGTTAAAATAGGAAAGGATATGAAGATTAGACAAAGGAGTGAACTACAATGTCTGAAATCAAATACAAGCGCATCCTGCTGAAGGTCAGCGGCGAGGCTCTCGGCGAAAAGACTGCCGGCGGGGATGGCTTTGGCTTGGATTTTAAAAAGATCGGTGATGTCTGCGCAGCCATTAAGGAGTGTGTGGATATGGGCGTTCAGGTGGGTCTGGTGATTGGCGGCGGCAACTTCTGGCGTGGTGTTAAGAACGGCACCGGCAAGATGCAGCGCTCCCATGCCGATGCCATGGGTATGCTTGCCACCGTTATGAATGCCATCGCTGTGGCGGATGTGCTGAGCCAGCATGGTATGGACGCTCGGGTACTTACCGCTGTGGAAATGAATAAGTTCGCTGAATATTTTACCCGGGATACGGCTGACCGCTATCTGAACGAGGGTAAGGTCGTACTCTTTGCCGCCGGTACCGGCAATCCCTATTTTTCCACCGACACCGGCGCAGTGCTCCGGGGTGTGGAGATCGAGGCTGACGCTGTGCTGATGGCCAAGAATATTGACGGTATTTATTCCGCTGATCCCCACAAGGATCCCACCGCTGTGAAGTATGACAGCCTGACCTATGCCGAAGTCCTGGAAAAGGGACTGAAGGCTACCGATGTGACCGCCATGGCTCTGGCAATGGACAATAATATGCCCATGGTCTGCTTCGGCCTGGCAGAAGAGAACAGTATTCTTCGTGTGGTTCGCGGCGAAAAGATCGGAACCACCGTTACCAACTAAACTTAAGGAGGACAAACACTATGCCCGTGGATTTTAAGGAATATGGAAGAAGAATGGACAAGGCCCTGGAACACCTGAACGAGGAGTTCGGCGCTGTCCGCGCAGGCCGTGCAAATGCTAAGGTTCTGGACCGGATCACTGTGGAATACTATGGCAGTGAGACCCCCCTGAACGGCGTTGCCACCATCTCCACCCCCGATGCCCGTACCCTGGTGGTTCAGCCCTGGGATACCAAGCTGCTGAAAGACATTCAGAAGGCTATCCAGACCTCTGATCTGGGTATTAACCCCCAGAACGATGGCCGTGTGATCCGCCTGGTGTTCCCCCAGCTCACCGAGGAGCGTCGTAAGGACCTGGCCAAGCAGGTCAAGAAGTATGCCGAGGAAGCCAAGGTGGCTATGCGTAACATCCGCCGGGACGGCATGGATTATGTCAAGAAGCTGAAGAAGAACAACGAGATCACCGAGGACGATCAGAAGAAGGCAGAAAAGGATCTGCAGGACCTGCTGGACAAGAACATCAAGAAGGCCGATGCAGCTCTGGCAGCCAAGGAAAAGGAACTGATGTCCATCTAAATAATCACGTTTTGATGCAAACGCAGGGGGACGGGTCAACCGTCCCCTGCGGACACCATGGACGTGATTTCCTATCATGCGTAGAAAGAGGTGCTCCCATTGGCACTTTCTGAAAAAGGAAAACTGGC